>DASXJO010000550.1:0-25416 GCA_036497385.1 Candidatus Angelobacter sp.
GATTGAAATTGGCTCGCCCGATCCAATGTTCAAGGCCATGCCGTCCGCCTGAGATGACTTCATGGCAAGCAGGTTGGCGCGGACGACATCTTCCACACGCACGAAGTCACGTAACTGCGCTCCGTCTTCAAAGATCAGCGGGGAATTGCCGTTCATCAATCGCGAGGCAAAAATAGCGGCTACTCCGGTATAGGGATTGGAGAGCGCCTGTCGCGTGCCGTAGATATTGAAATACCGCAACGCAACCACCGGGAGACTGTATGTGCGCCCAAAGAGCAGGCACATCTCTTCCTGGTCTTTTTTAGAGAGCGCGTAAATCGAGCTGCACTGGAGCGGCTTGGATTCATCTGTGGGAATGGGCGTGAGCGCTTCATTACACGTAGGACAGTTTGACTCCCACTGCTTAAGCCTGAGCTTCTCCACACTGCGAAGTTGCGGCGCCACGCTGCCGCACTGCGCACAAAGATATTTTCCTTCTCCGTAGATTGACATGGACGAAGCCAGCACCAGCTTCTCCACCCGGCTCTTGCTGTCCAGAAGTTGTTGCAACAGCACGGCGGTCCCCTGCGTGTTGGTGCCCATGTAATGCTCAATCTCATACATGGATTGGCCCACGCCTACGGCTGCGGCCATGTGAAAGACGACCTCAATACCCGCTAACGCGCGTTTCATAGCGGCTGAATCCCGGACATCGCCCTGCACGAATTCGGCGTCTTCCGCCAGGTATTCAGGAATTCCGTTGCGATGGACTTGCCCTGTCAGGTTGTCAAAAATGCGAACGTGGTGGCCGACGGCCAGCAGGGCGTCAGCCAGGTGCGATCCCACAAACCCAGCTCCGCCGGTGATGAGTATGGTTTTCGCCATTCTTACCTAGCTCCTATCAGAGAGGGATTATCCTTTTTAGCCGCGGCGTACTTGCGAACCGCCCAGAGTGCAAACTCCGCAAAGTCTTCAGCACGTTTCGGCGGACTGGTGTAATGGGGAGCGATGCCCATGTGCTCCGGAGTAAAACACAGCGTCAAAGTGGTATTGAAAGGCTCCAAGGCCTGCATTTGGCGATCGAACCATGCTTCTGCATTTTCACGGTACCAATCAGCCCAGCTCACGCCGGTGCGCAGATATTGCACTCCAAGGCGCTTCAACCAATCAACGGCCAGATCCAGCCGAGGATCTTCATAGTGAAACCACTGGCAAATGCCCATGCCCTTGGGAAATGATTCCGCAGCCAACTTGGGCGAGCCATCTTCCCGCAGCAGTCCCATATAGTAATGGCGATAGTAAGCACTGCCTTCGGCTTCTTTATGACGGGTAGTGGCTGACCACGCTGCCGGCAGATCAAGCAAGCTGTACCAGTGCACGCGATCCACAATCGGCAACAGCAGCTCAGCCGTGCGTTGCAGGCCAAAGGCCTGGACTTCTTCCGCGCCAAAAGAAGATACGCCCGCTTCAGAAACCCAGACCGGCTTGCCGGTTACGGCGCGGATTTCATCCACCTTTTTAGGCCAGTCCCGAAGCTGCCAATGGTTCCAGTCGAGCGGAAAGCCATGCACGGAGACCACATCCACAGCATCAAGCACGCCGTAAGACCCGAGCAGCTGAATGAAATGGGGGTCAATGGGAGAGATGCCGCCCAGCACTATCGGCAGCTCAGGATTTTCACTTCGAATGGCCTTGCTGGCGGCCATGACCATCTCGGCGAACCTTTTCCAATCAGGGTCGAGCTTGAAATCCCAATGCGAGAGATTATTAGGCTCATTCCACAACATTACGGCTTCAACCATGCTTGCACCTTTGTATAGAGCTGGGCCAGGTTACAGGGTGCCCGCTAATTCGTGGTCTAAAAGATATTTACCGTCGTCCTTCATTACGTGAGAAGGGGCGCAGATCCATGTTTCCGGTTCTGGGTGAGAGGCAATCTCCAGGCCTGAGCTGCGCAACATTCCTTCCATTGCGCCGTGATTCGGGATCCACCAATTGGTGGGATCTCCCGCATAATTCTTCTCAATAAAGTACATGCAGGGAAAATTCGGGTTCGTGAATATCTCCGTGTTCCAGAAATGATAATCCTCCCGCAGTTCCGGGCTGGTGAGAGAGCCGCGAATCATGGTCTGGAATATCAGGCTTTTCCCGACCTTCTTGACCACCTTGTCGAGCGCGAACAAAGGATAGCGGAGGTGATAAAACACTCCCATAAACAGGACAAAATCGAATTTTCCGGGAATGGAATCCACGTCGTACACGGAGCACTTGGCGAATTCAATGTCCAGCCCCAGGACCTGTGAGGCAAAACGCGCCTGCTCAAGATAACGATCATCCACATCCACACCCAGAACTCGGCTGGCGCCCCTCTTCTTTAGCTCAATGGAGTAAAACCCGCCATTGCAGCCGATATCAAGGACGCTGGCGCCGGACAAATCTTCGGGCAGCTCAGGGGCAATGTGCCTCCACTTCACGTTGGGAAAATCGCCCAGAAAGTGATTGGGGGCCGTCCAAACGCCATTCAAGTTGATGTTGTGGAACCAATCACCTTTTTCCGCGATACGGCGTGTGAGTTCCTGGTTTCCTTCGACACTCGTAGCCACATCTTCTCCAAGCACGTTTGCGCGCGTTGTCACCATGTTTAACTACCAATTTCCGCTGCGAATGCAGCTTACAAAAGAGATTTAGACTCGATGCGAGGAACTTAGGATGTCCTTTAAATACGGATACATGACGCAAAGAAGCGCCTTTTTCGCTAAGGCTGGGCAGGCGGGCAGGAACCCTACCGGCGCAAAAAGAGGGAGCAGAACCGCCTTACAGGGCAGCCCACTCCCACTTCAGAGAAATTTTCTAGCCAAGCGCACGTCGCGCCCGGAAATGCTAGACAGCTCTGCGTCCCGTGACCAGGTTAATGACAGCAACAACCAGAGCGATCACCAGTAAAAGATGGATTAAACCGCCGGCCACGTGGAATCCCCAGCCCAAAAGCCAAAGGATAATGAGGATTGCAAAAATCGTCCAAAGCATAGATACCCCTTCAAATAGAGAAACTTACTCAGCAAGCACCAAAGGTGAGAAGCGGCATCTCCATGCGGAGTTGTCTCTGGAATGTTTGTTTTCCGGAAAGCAGGGCTAGGCCCCCACCGCAATACCCATCCATGTCGTTGGATGCGCGTGCAGGCGGGGTACCTGCTGGGTTAATGAAAGATTTTTTGGCGGGACGAGCCGATTACCTCATCCCGTTCGGGGTCGGCACCGTTGAAGAAATCCAGTGCGCGATACCATATTCCTTTAGCTTGCGATACAGAGTGGTTTTGCCGATGCCGAGCGCTCGCGCGGTCATAAGCTTATCGCCATTGAGCTGGTGCAATGCATCCAGAATGGCCTGCTTTTCCAGCTCAGCCAATGGAACGATCCGAGCTTGCTTTTCCGGACCCACGGCGCGAAGAGAGGCCGACCGTATATGTGGCGGAAAGTCAGAGGTCTGCAGCACGGACCCGGGACTCATAGCCACGGCGCGTTCCAGACAGTTTTCCAGTTCACGCACATTACCCGGCCACTCATAAAACTGGAGCAGCTTTAATGCTTCAGGATTGATGGAGTACTGCATCTGCCGGGCCTGATTGACACGCTCCAGGAAATTCTCCGCCAGTGGACGGATATCTTCTTTGCGTTCCCGCAACGGCGGCAGTCGGAGACCAACCACGTTGAGCCGGAAGAAAAGATCACGGCGGAAAGTTCCCTGCTGAACCGCCATTTCCAGATCGCGGCTGGTGCCTGCAACAATCCTTACGTCGACCGGTATAGCTTTTCCACTGCCTTGGGCGTGAAATTCTCTTTCCTGTAAGGCGCGAACCAGCTTGCTTTGAATATCCAGAGGCATCTCACCGATTTCATCGAAGAAAACGGTGCCCCCGCTGGCCAACGCAAACATACTGTCCTTGGGCTTTACCAGACCGTTGGCTGACTTGATGGGGCCAAACAGCTCATTTTCTAAAGCTCCATTGCCAGTGGCCGCGCAATCCACCATTAGGAAAGGACGGTCACGGAAAGGTCCGTTGGCATGGATTGCCCGAGCAACTGTTTCTTTGCCTGTACCGGTTTCACCGTGGACCAATACCGGATGTTTGCTGGTGGCCACCTTGGTGACGATGCGATACAACTTTTGCATTTCCGGGGACTGCCCGAGCATGCCGTTATAGCCGGCGTTCGGTTGCAGGTGCTCACGGGAGATTCGATCTTCAAGTGAGTTGCGTAAACGTCCGGCAGCGCGGGTGAGGAGGCTTTTTAGCTCTTCGCCCTTGAAAGGCTTGCGGATAAAGTCGCAAGCACCACTCTTCATGGCGGTAACCACGGAATCAATCGTGGCTTGTCCGCTGACCATGATGATTTCAGTCTGCGGGTGCATTTCCTTGAACTTTGCCAGCAGATCAACCCCGTCCTGGCTTGACTGGCGCACGTCAAGGAGGACCACATCAACAGGCTGAACTTCCATCTGCCGCAAGGCTGCGCGAGTGTTGTCGGCGGTATACACCTTAAAGCCCATGCCGGCGGCAACTTCCCTGGACAGGTCCCTGGCCCAACGATCTGCATCAACAATCAGGAGAAATAAAGATTCGGCTGGTGAAACGTCTTCTCGGGGGATGGCACGTACTGCAGTCGACATAGTTTCCCTTTCCGCTACTCTGGAAGCCATCTGCTCAATTCCTTGGCCAAAGGGTGTGACTTCCCGGATCCGTGGCGGCGAAAAATACCCAAGTCGCGCATATGCGCGCCAAACTGCTTTAATTTGTCGTGCTCTTTAATTAAAGAAGTGGATCGGTCCCGCCGCTAACGGTGTCCGCTTAACAAAGTTAATTACAACTGGGAAGGTAAACGACTGCTCATACTTTTTTACGTTTTGGGTTAAAAATTTCCAATTTCAGAACAATGATTACAAGTGATGACTGTTACGTTCGGCACAGCACTGTTGCCTGTTCTCACGCTATTGCCCAAAGGGTTACGCTGGCTTGACTTGAGCAGAAGCCACGCGGTACCTTCGCGGGAAGCCTTTCCAACCACAGCAGGGAGAAATTAGTGCCTTTTCAACGGATGATCACGCTCACCACCGACTTCGGGTTGACCGAGCATTATGTGGGTGCAATGAAAGGGGTTATTTACAGCATTAATCCAACCGCACAGGTCGTGGACATCACCAATGCCGTACAGTCCTTTGACGTTCTGGACGGCGCGCTAGCTGTCTCACAGGCATACCACTACTTTCCCAAGGACACTGTACATGTGGTCGTGGTTGATCCCGGCGTGGGTGGACCACGGAGACCGATTGTCGCAACGATTGGCCAATACGTTTTTGTAGCGCCCGATAACGGTGTGCTGTCTTTGGTCTATGAGCGCGAGGAGCGCGTCAGCGTCCGCCACATAACTTCAGAACATTATTTCCATAATCCGATCAGCAACACCTTCCACGGCCGTGATATCTTCGCGCCGGTTGCAGCTTATTTGAGCAAAGGTGTGGATACCGCAAAGTTTGGAGAGGAGATTACCGATTACGTGCGCTTTCTGGCGCCCACGCCAAAAGCAATGGCCGAAAATTCATGGAAAGGCCTGGTACTCAAGACGGACAAGTTCGGCAACCTGATCACGAACATCTCTCCACAAAATATCCCGCAAATTTTTGATGGCTCGCAAAAGGCCTTCAAGATCACCGTGGGCAAAGCTGAAGTCACCAAGCTTATTTCCAACTACGGTGAAGGTGCCCCGGGAGAGTTGTTTGCTCTTTTGGGCAGCACCGGCTTCCTGGAAATTTCCGTGAATAAAGGAGCAGCATCACGCGTGGCCATGGCGGATAAAGGGAGTGAAGTGACGGTGACGATTGGATAGTGGTTTTAAGGAGAATCGAGATGACATTTTTCACGGATGGCAACGCATTTCTTAGGCGCGGTGTTCTTGCGGCGGCAGGCCTCGCATTGCTGGCCGTCTCTGCCTGCAAGTCCGGCCCGACATCGAAGGGTGCCAACGGGAAGTCTGGTGCGCAGCCAAATTCCGGGGCGACAGCGCAGGGCAGCGGGGGCGCGGGAATTGATCTCAACTGCGTGATGGACCACATCCAGAATCCGCCAGAGGCCTTCCACTATTCCTACAACAAGGAATCGTCGAACCCCGTGCACGAGGAAGCGGACATCACCCCGCAGACCATCGACGGCAGCTTTAAAAATAACAGCGCGTCTAGTTCGTTTCATGGCGTGCATTCGGACGCAGCCAGCTGGCAAGGCGCGTGGTCCAGCCTGATGGGGATCGCCGGAATGTCAAGCGCGATCGCGATCGTCAGAAACAGCTCCGCAACAGTGCGCGAAGGCTCGGAGAAAGTGAACGGCTATGATGCGATAAAGTATTCCATCGATACCGCGCGGGGCACTGACGCGGAGAAGTCGCTTTACCAGAGCGTTCTGGGCACAGGCGGCTTTCAAAAGGGGACGGCCTGGGTGACGTCGCAGGGGTGCCCCGCAAAACTCGTAATGGATTCGGAATTGCACGGGAAAGACGGCAGCGTGGAAAAGATCCACTATGACGTGGCCATGGTCCGTAAATAGACGGAACCGCTGCCGCGGGCAGCAACTGACGCGTGTAACCGTTGCCGGGCGCCAGTTCTACGGAAACCGCATTGCGCGCGGTTGCGATCCATAAAGTCAATTGTTGCGCAGCTATGGCGCCTCGCCCACAAGCCGGCTAAGCGCGGCGCTGATGTGAGGTGAAACCTTGTTATCTATTAATTCGGTCAATTCTTTCACACGGGCGTCGTCCGCGAATTCTACCTCCGCCAAGTAGGGCGGGTCCTTTTGGTAAATGTGATCCCGCCAGCCCAAGTAGGGAGGCGGGATCAGCCGGTTCTTTAAAGTTTGCCTATCTTTTTCTGCAAGGACAAAAACCATGCGCTGATTCTTGTGGGGATCGCCCTTTAACAAGTCCATGGCGCGGGTGTATTCCTTGAAGCAGTAATTATCTCCCTCAGTGGGCGCAACTAACATGATGACCTGCACTAACTGTACAAACACCAAGTGGCTAGACACCGCACTTTCCAGCTTCTCGAGCGTTTGCGAATTATCGTATTGGGAGTCTGGGAAGTAGAAGCCTTCAGCACCAGGCACGTTCCCCAGAATCCGTTGGTGGATGGCATCCGCGAGCAGATTGTTTTTTTTGCGATCGGCTTTCTCAAACTCGTCGGGGCCTAGCACGTGAGAGATAAACCACCGGTACTGGCGGTTGATGGGGTTCTCTCCCGGTGCGACCGGATTGCGCGTCGTGAACGAAAAGAAAAAGTCGAACTGCGCTTGAATTCTCTTCCAGGCAAATTCCAAATAGTCCTGCCGGGAAGCCATCCATGTTGGCTTGTAGCCGGCGACGATCAATGCATAATAAAGATCCTGCTGGGGATCCCGCCGAGTGGATATTAATAACTTGAGCGCTTCCTGCAACTGTTCCTGCTGAGTCAGCCCTGGTTGTAGGAAGTTTTCGACCCAGACCTTGGCCTTCTCCACTGCATTGCGTTCTCCGTTAAAATCGGAATCCGTTCCGTGAGCCGCGTAGAGTTTCCGATATGCGTCGGAAGTAAGTACTTCGCTTACGAGAGCGCTAGCATATAGCTGCACGAGAGCCTCACGATTGGACACTGTCAGAGCCTCCGGCTTCTGAAGAAAGCTCCGCCACGCGTGCTTTTAGGCGCGCTATCTCACTCTTCAATTTGGCGATGGAGGCCTCGGAGTCCTCCAACTTCAACCGTTCCTGCCGGGCATCGGCAGCGCGGTGAATCAACCGCGCCTCGCGCTCCAATTGCAAAAGCTTGGCTTTGTCGTCAGCTGAAAGATCCGCCTTTTTCCCTAACCGCTCGAGCTCGTTCTCATCGGCGCTGCTGAGGCTTGGTTTCGCCGAGTATTCTAGGTAAAGGCGATCCACATCCTCGATCTCGAAAACTTTTTGATAGAGATCTCGCGCAGTGGCGCCCAGGAAATCCTCTGTCATTCGTTGTACCTTGAATCCCGTTGCTTCCTTTGGCCGGCGCAGAACAGATACTTCGCCTCTGTCGCACCCAGCTACAATGATCGGGCTGTGGCCAGAAACGATGAACTGGGTGTGGGGAAAGCGGTTGGTCAGCAGCGCCATGATTTTCTGCTGCCAACTCGGGTGAAGGTGCGCGTCCACCTCGTCGATGATTACGATGGCGGGCGTCTTAAGCAGCTCCTCGGGTTTGGCGTCCGGGCGCAGGGAGTGCAGAAAACTGTAGATTAAGCCGAAGATCGCTAGAATCGAGAGCGTTCCCTGGGAGGCCGTCTGGATGGGCAGCGGCGTACCGCGGTTAGCCGCCGAACGCATGAGGATTGTGTAGGCGCTTCTTCCAGCGCGTTCTATGGAATCGAATGCGAACTCCGCGTCATCGGTCAATTCCCGCACGACGCTCTCGAGTAGCCGGAAAATGGGCTGGTCGAGTCCCTTCTTGTTCGAAAGGTAATCCAGCACCAATTGCGTCAGCAGTTCCTGGATGACATCTTCATAGGGCTGCTGCGTGAGGAAGTGCTTTGCACCGGTGCGGAAGAGCGGCTCGCTTCCCGTGGCTGAACCGGCAACTGACTCCACCGCCCGGTTTACGAAACGCGAATCTGGTATCGCCAACAGCGGAATCCCTCCGATGGTATCGAGAAAGTGCGATCTCTCTACCAGCACCTCTTCCGTGCCGCCATTCCGAGTGATTTCCAGTTTCAACTTCGGGTTCCCTAACTTAGCCAGGCGGCGGAGAGTGTCACGGTCGCGCCGTACCAGCGCAGCCAGAGTTCGGAACAGCAGCGTCTTGCCATATCCATTCTTTCCTAACAGCACGTTGACCCGGCTGGCGAGGCGGTATTCCCCGTCCTCGAGAAAGTTCAGTCCATTCCACGTGAACGACCGGAGCAGAAAGGCGTCCTTTAAATTCCGCTCGAACAGTATGTCCTCGTACGCGTCCCGTTGTTCCAACTTCTGCTCAATGTCCGGTAGACTGGAATCGGAAGCTAGCGATGCCTCCTTTTCAGCGATGGCACGGGCGCGAGCCTGCATAGCAATCCGAAACATCAACCCGCTTGCGAACCAGACCAATGGCCCTACCACAGCACAAATTTGACCTATCCTCGCCATCGACCGGGCGAGGGGACTCATGATTAGGACTCCTTGGTAATTGAGCTCCAGGGGAATAAACCACACCGCTGCCAAAGCGGCCCCACCGAATGCCAGTAATTGGATTCCGAGAGAACCCAAAAGAACATACGGACGATACGGCCTATGACTCCGGATCTCGTCAACGGTCATAGTGCTTCGGCGCACGCCCAGCACACGGAAAGTCATGAGAGTTAGTTCCCAGATGACCGGTAGTGACTGTACTTCCAACGATGATGACGGTGAGGGCGATAAGCGGCTCATGCGGGTCCTATATTATGTCCATTAACCACTGCGTCTTTACCGCATAGGGGTTGCAGTGGTACAGCCAATGCGAAGAATAGAAGGTCGGTGTTTCTGTCATGACAGATGCCCTGATTTAGCAGTGGCCACTGAGGACCGCAACCCAGCCCGCACACCGAGCAATGAAATACATCAGGATCAGTCCTCCGTATACTGGGAAAATAGACCAAGATGCGAGTGAATAGCCGACATGGCGCAGCGCCATCGGTGCTTTCGCATCATACGCGTCGCTAATCGAGTACGACCCATCTCGGATCCTTTTGACGATATGGGCGTGAACATCGCGGTATGCTTTCTCTTGCGCCAGATACATCGTATCCATGAAGCCAAAGATCACGATGGGCACAAGCGCGAATGTTACAATCCCCGATACATGTGTTGCTCCGGTTAGGCTCACAAGGGCACCGACCAGGGTAAGGCACCAGGTTTTGGAGGAAGCACTGTTGTTGGCCAAGCGGCTAATTATGCCTTGCAACATGTTCATGTGTGCAGCTACAGCCGGGTTGTCGGCAGGCCAGAGCAGGGATGTGACAGGATTATCTGGCATGGCCACCTTCTTGAGGCTGATGCGAAGGCCCAAACTTCCATGACAAACCACACTTGCTTCGCGGTTGGCTAACCAAAAAACGGTCTATCGACGGGCGACAATCCACGGCTGAATTACTATCAACGTCCATAACACCTTACGTAGTCAAATATCACGGAAGCATACCACAAGTTTGACCGGTCCGATATCTGACGCGGCAGTCGTTTCGACGCGAATTCTATGCCTTTGACTATTCGACTTGTCCGCTGCCGCGAGAATTAGCTTGAGGCTGTGCTCCAGAGAATTTGCGCCTACCTTGCTCCCCCAAAGCTCCCACTGCGCTCTGAATTAGCGCGTTTTATCAGACAGCTCTAATAATCATTTCCGCCATCGTTCAGACCGTTTGCGATCTCAGCCACAATAATTGCTGCTGAAGATCGGCTGTTTGACTCGTAGCACGTGCCGTTCGCTACCCAGAAACGCCCCTTGTGGAGAGTAACATCCCGGTTATCGGCAACGCGGAAACTGTCTACCGGGTCAGCGCTGCTTTATAGCCCGCAGAATGCCCGGTTGTTTATACTCAATACCATATGCGCGAACTCTTACGATTCTTCTGGAACGCAACCCGCGGACATCGCCTTGCCCCGTGGCGCAGCCCATATCTGCGCTGGCGCATGGAAACTTATTCCGGCCTGAAGATGGACAAGATCGGTTTTGTGGAGTTCTGGGGATTCATGGTGCGGGAAAGAAAACAGCTGCGCCGGTTCCTGAAGTGGACGGCTGAAATGGACAACTACGCGCGACCCAAGCCGAAGAATCCATAGCTAAAGAGCATTCAGCACTCAGCATTCAGCACTCAGCATTCAGCACTCAGCACTCAGCGCTTTGGCACCTTCTAATCCCTTACGAGTTTCCCGCATCTAAACGTAAGAGGCATTATTGAGCTTGCAGCTCAGCCCAAAGGAGACTCCATGGCGAAGAAGAAGCTGAATCGAGACCTAGATGAAAGATCACCAGAACTGAAAGGCGATCTGGCGGCCAGAGCAGACGAGCTTGGCTCAGATCCCAGACAAGTTGGGGTAGACAGCGCGGGCCAATCGGGCGATCCGCAAAGGCTTTCCACGATTGAAGATGCCAATGAGGAGTCTGTGCAAGAGCTGGCGGATACAGACCAGGCGATTGAGGCCGCCGCGGTAGAAGGCGTGGAAGATGCAGCCGATCATCCTGAGCGTCCGGTGCATACGCACGAGGAATATGGCCGGCCAGACGATATTCCGCCGAGCAACAGGGACGACGAAGCGGCCTAGGAAATCGGGCACGGGGTACTTAGCAGCGCGCCAAAGAACCCTTGATGGGCGCAGATCGAAGAAAAAGCTAGCTGCGAATTGCGCGAATGAACACGCAAAAGCAGTCAGCAATCAGCATTCAGCCAAACAATCGGCAATTAGTAATTGGCCAAACCCTTTTTACCGCAAAAGGTCGCGAAGGACGCAAAGAAAGGAATTTCCGTTTTCGCGAATTCATGAAGTATCGGCGCTGCTACCAACCGCCAAGAGCTAAAAGCCAAGGGCTCGCTGATCCATAGCACTAGTGTGGTAATAGGGCTCCCTCGCTCCGCTTCGGGATTTCAGAAAAAGCTAGATATCGTACTTCTTCAGCAGATGCCTGAACGATCGGTAGGAAACCTTCAACAACTCAGCGGCGCGTATCTGCACGCCGCCGGATTGCTGCAGGGCTGATTCAATCAGCGAACGTTCAACGCCGGCGACGTACTTTTCAAAATCGATTCCCTCACTGGGAACATCCGGGCTGCTTTGGCCGTTACTAGCGGCGGCTACGGCGCGGGCGCGCGGACGGTCTGCCTCAAGATCAACCTTGAGTTCATTGCCGGTTTCCATCGCCACCGCACGCTCAATGGTGTTCTCCAACTGGCGCACATTGCCCGGCCATTCGAAGATCTTGAGGGCATCGAGCGAGTCCTGCAAGATACGCAAGATGCTCTTTTGCGCCCCGGTGGAGTATTTCTTGAGGAAGTGGTTGGCCAGCAGCTCAACGTCTTCACGGCGCTCACGCAGAGCAGGCACCTGGATTGGGATGACGCTCACGCGATAGTAAAGGTCTTCACGGAACGTGCCGTTGGCGACCATTTCCCGTAGGTCACGATTGGTGGCGGCGATCACACGCACATCCACCGGGGTTTCCTGCGTGCCACCCACAGGGCGAATGGTGCGTTCCTGGAGCACGCGCAGCAGCTTTACCTGCATGGAGACGCTCATCTCGCCAATTTCATCGAGAAAAATAGTTCCACCGCTGGCCACTTCAAATAGCCCGCGCTTGTTCTGGCTGGCGCCAGTAAAAGCGCCTTTTACATAGCCAAAGAGCTCGCTTTCCAGCAGCGTTTCCGGGAACGCGCCGCAGTTGATAGAGACAAATGGCTCCGACGCGCGAGTGGAACACGAATGGACGGCACGCGCAACGAGTTCCTTGCCGGTACCGCTCTCACCGTAAATCAGCACGGTGCTGGCCGTGGGGGCCACGGTGCGGATAGTGCCTTTCAGCTTTTCAATGACTGGGCTGCTGCCAATAAAGTTATCGAGCGAATTGCGACTCGCGGCGTCGCGCTTGAAGGCAAAGTTTTCCCGCTGAAGCACCAGAGTTTCAAGGGCGCGTCCCACGGCAAGCTTTAGCTCTTCCAGCAAGCCGGGGCCTTTATGGATGTAGTCGAACGCCCCGCCTTTGACTGCCTGCACCGCGGCTTCATAGTCTTCAACGGCGGTGATAAGAATGACGGAAGTTTCCGGCGAGGACTGGCGGGCAAAACGCAGCACTTCAATGCCATCAGTCTGCGGCATCTTAATATCGGTGATAAGAAGCTCGTAATTGGCGGAGCTAAGTTTCTTCTTTGCCGCTTCGCCTCCGTTCACTGTCTCAACGCGATGGCCGTCTTTGCGCAACGAAATATCGAGCATTTCGCAAATGGAGCGCTGGTCATCACAGACAAGAATGCTAGCCATGTGAGACCTCCTGGTTCACCGGCACATCGTCAGGCTCAGCCGAAGCGGCCCTGGCATGAAGAATTTCCAAAATAAACTCCGCTCCACTGCCCAGAGTTGACTGGGCAAAAATTCTGGCCCCGTGGGCCTGCACGATCTGGTAAACAATGGCCAGTCCCAAGCCTGTGCCGCCTTCAAACTGAGACTGAAACGGCTCAAAGATTTTCTCAGTAAGGTTTGGGGCAATGCCCGGGCCGGTATCGCGAATGCCGATGCGAAGAAAATCCCCCGCGACGCACACAGAGACGGTGATGGTCCCTTTGCCTTGCATGGCGCGCACCGCGTTTTCCAGCAGGTTCCACAAGACCTGTTTAATGCGGTCAGCATCCACAGCGGCATACGCAGCGGGCACAGCGTAGTCGCGCACAATGGTGAGATCCTTGGTCTGCGATCGATTGGCGAGAAGCACCAGCGCATCTTCTATCAGTGGAATCAGGTCCATACGCGAGAACTTGAAGCTCTTTTCCCGGGAATAAACCAGGAAATCAGAAATGATGGCGTTCAGCCGCGTGGACTCACGGGTAATGATGTTGACGAGGGTTTTCTGTTCGTCGTTAAACGGAGTCACTTCAGCCAGCACGTTGATGGAACCTGCAATGGAGGCCAGCGGATTGCGGATTTCATGGGCGATGCCGGCAGCGAGCCGCCCCACGGCAGCCAGACGGTCGCGCCTGCGGACTTCACCTTCCAGTCGGCGCAGTTCAGTGCGGTCCTCAAAGGTATAAACGTAGCCGATGGTCCCCTGCTCCGGCACGATGAGAGCCGTGACGTTAACGTCAAAAGTTTTTTCCAGGCCTGAGGGCGTCAAACCGCGGACTTCGCATTGGATGGAAAGCGAATTGATGTTGGGAAGAGGATCCAGAAACAGCTCGGAAATGTGGCGCCCGTAAACCGAGGACGCAGTACGCTCCAGAACTTTTTGTCCGGGAGCGTTCATCAACGTAATGCGGCCTTCAAGATCGGTGGTGATAAGAGCGCTACGAATGGAGTGGATCACATTTTCATGTAGCGCCTGAAGGCTAAGCAGTTCGCCGCTCTTGTCGCGCAGCTCCACACCCGCCTGTCGCAACTTGGAAGACAATGAACTGGCGAGATGCGCCACTGCCAGATACGCGCAGAAATTTATGATGATGACAACTTGCAGTGACTTGAGATCGCCACGCGCGGAATACTGGAAAGATGGTATTCGCTCAAAGTAGCTGAGTTCCAGAAGCGCGCCGAAACAGATAAATGAAACAGCCGCCGTTACGTACGCCCAATAGCGAGGCAGAAGAATGCTCGCAACGATAATCGCCAGGGGATAGAGGAAATTGAAAAAGGTGTCAATGCCGCCGGTGACGTAAACCAGCGCGGTGATGAACGCCAGATCGGTAAAAATCTGGACGATGGCCTGGCGTTTGGATTCCTGCCAGAGCGAGGCCAGCAACATGAAGAAGAAAGAAACGATAAACCACGTGACGATTACCGTTTCAAACAAGTGAATGTTAACGTTGTTCGGCGTCAGCTTGGCGATGAGCAGCTCAACGGCAAGGAGAATCGAGATGACGATGACACGAACTTTTACAAGCCATGCCAGCCACGCCCGCTCGTTAAACCTGATGTCTCCCATTTCCGCCTGTTCGTGTTGTGTTTCGATTGAAGACCCGCCTGCTGAACAGGCGGGCCTAATTGTTCGCGATTGGCCGTCCGACGAATGCTTAGCCGGAGAGTTTCGCAATCATGGAGAAGAGCGGCATATACAGCGAAATCACAATACCGCCGACCGCAACGCCCAGGAAGCCGATCATCAGCGGCTCAAGCAGCGTGAGCATGTCCTTGGTCGCGGAGTCCACTTCATCTTCATAGAAATCAGCGATCTTCTGCAGCATGGCGTCCATGGCGCCGGTAGCTTCACCGACTCCGATCATTTGCGTAACCATGTTGGGAAAGACGCCGCTTTCCTTCAGCGGATCAACGATGGTCCGGCCCTCTTCTACCGCTTTGCGGACTTTCATCAACGCATCTTCAAGAACGGCATTTCCTGACGTTCTTGCAGTAATGGTCAGACCTTCCAAAATCGGAACGCCTGATGTAATCAGCGTACCCAAGGTCCGGGTAAAACGTGCAACAGCAATCTTGCGCAGCACTGTGCCAAGAACGGGCAGGTTCAACAGCATCTTGTCGAACATGTAACGGCCTTTGGGATCCTTGCGGATGTACTTGATTGCCACAAAGATGAGCACCATGCCGCCTATCACCAGCCACCAGAAGCGTCCAACAAAGTTGCTGAGCCCGATGACGATCTTTGTCGGCAGCGGCAAATCCACGCCCATGCTGACGAACATATTGGCAAAGATTGGCACCACGAATTTGAGCAGACATCCTACGACCAGCGCGGCAATGGAGATAACTGAAATCGGGTAAATCAGCGCTGATTTCACCGCGGCTTTCAGCTTCACGGCTTTTTCCACGTAGGTCGCCAGGCGCTGAAGGATGGTATCCAGAATACCGCCGGCTTCGCCCGCTTCAATCATGTTGGTGGTAAGATCGTCAAAAATTTTCGGGTACTGCCGCATGGCGTTAGATAGCGTGGAACCGCCTTCAACGCTTTGGCGGACGCCGGTCAGGGATTTCTGGAAGACTTGGTTTTCCTGGTTTGCCGCCAGAATTTCCAGGCACTGCACCAGCGGAAGACCTGCATCGATCATGACGGAAAACTGCCGAAAGAAAACGGCCGTGTCCTTAACAGGTACTTTGCCGGTGCCCAGTTTGGGAAGAGCGAATTCCTTGCCCTTCTCTTTAATGGCTCCCGGGGTAATGCGTTCGCGGCGCAACTGCATCGTCACCGCGGCCTTGCTGTCAGCTAACCGTTCCCCGGCGACTTTCTTGCCTTGGGGGTCGGTCCCTGTGAATGTAAATACCGGCATACCGTGACTCCTCTCGTCCCTTTTTGCCTACCGACATCACTTGCCAACCCCGGGGGAGGTTGGAAAACTTTTACCTGCGCTGCGGAGTGGCCGCAGCAACTTTCGGCGCCTGCACGCCGCGATTAATCATGTCCTGCAACTCATCCGGCATGGAAGAACGCGCCAGCGCGGTTTCCAGCGTGATGGCTTTCTGGAAATAAAGCGTCGCCAATGACTGGTTAAACGTCTGCATACCAAACTTGTCCTGGCCTGACTGCATTGACGAATAAACCTGGTGGATCTTGTCTTCACGAATCAGGTTGCGTACCGCGGCGTTGGGGATAAGGATCTCCATGGCCATGGCGCGTCCTTGGCCGCCCACGCGCGGCAGCAGCGTTTGGCAAAGAATCCCTTCCAGTACCAGAGAAAGCTGTGCACGAATCTGCGACTGCTGGTGCGACGGAAAAACGTCAATGATACGGTTGATTGTGGATGCGGCCGAATTGGTGTGCAAGGTGCCAAAGGTCAAGTGGCCGGTTTCCGCAATGCGGAGGGCCGACTCAATGGTTTCCAGGTCGCGCATTTCGCCGATCAGCACCACGTCAGGATCTTCACGCAACGCAGCGCGTAGTGCGTTGGAAAACGACTGCGTGTCAGAGTGGACTTCACGCTGGTTCACCAGGCAGCTTTTGTTCTGGTGTACAAATTCAATCGGATCTTCAATGGTAATAATGTGGTCGTGGCGCTCGGTATTAATCTTGTCGAGCATGGCGGCCAGCGTTGTCGACTTACCTGAGCCCGTGGGACCGGTAACCAGAATCAGGCCGCGAGGCTTATCGCACAATTTAGAGATGATATTGGGCAGATTTAGCTGCTGGAACGTCTTGATCTCAAAAGGAATCACGCGGTAAACCGCGCCCACCGCGCCGCGCTGATTGAAACAGTTGCCACGGAAGCGGGCCAGCCCTTTGAGTCCGAAGGAGAAATCCAGCTCCAGCGTTTCTTCAAAGCGATGCTTCTGCGCATCGGTAAGAACGCTATAAGAGAGCTGCTTGGTTTCCGACGGCGTCAGCGGCGGCATATCCAGCGGCTGCAAATGCCCGTGAACGCGGACCTGCGGCGGTGAGTTGGTGGTGATGTGCAAGTCACTGCCTTGCATGTCCAGCATCTTCTTCAATAGATCACTTAGAGTGACATTCATGTGGTTCCCTGTTCTTTCCTGATGGCTCTTGGCTCTTGGCTCTTTGCCCTTAGCTCTTGGCTCTTTGCCCTTAGCTCTTGGCCTTTAGCCTGTTTCGCTTGCATCTGCTTTAGCTGAGCTAATTGCTGATTGCTGATTGCTGATTGCTAATTGCTTTAATGCAATGTCTCCCTCGCCACTTCTTCCAGCGTGGTAACGCCTTCTTTCACTTTCACCAGGCCGCTGCGACGCAGCGTGATCATGCCGCGTTCAATGGCTTTCTTCTTCAGCTCCACGGCGGAGGCGCCAATCAAAATCAATTCGCGAATTTCATCGTCCACTTCCATTACTTCATACAGACCGGCGCGGCCTTTGTACCCTGTGCCGTTGCATATGGCGCAGCCTTTGCCTTTGAAAATCTTTACGGTCTTGGCTTCTTCCGGCGTAAAACCGGCGTCCAGCTTGGCCTGCGGCGGCATCGGAACTTCTTCACGGCATTCAACGCAGATGCGCCGGATCAAACGCTGGGCGCAGATCAGATGGACCGCCGTCGCAACCAGAAAAGGCTCAATGCCCATGTTCATCAAACGGCTAATGGTTTCCGGAGCGCCGTTCGTGTGCAGCGTGGAAAGCACCAAGTGTCCGGTAAGAGCGGCTTTAATGGCGATTTCAGCGGTTTCAAAGTCTCGGATCTCGCCCACCAGGATCACGTTGGGGTCCTGCCGCAGAAAGGCGCGTAGCGCGGCGGCAAAATTCAGGCCAATGGATTCTTTCATCTGCACCTGATTCACGCCGTGCAGCTGGAACTCAACCGGATCTTCCGCGGTAATAATGTTGGTGTCTGGCTTGTTGAGCAGTGAGACGGAAGAATAAAGAGTGTTGGTCTTGCCCGATCCTGTGGGGCCCGTAACCAGAACCATGCCGTAAGGCTTGAGCACCGCGCGTTGAAATTTTTCCAGCGACTCCGGCTCGAATCCGAGCTTGGTCATATCCAGCCGCAGGTTTTCTTTGTCCAGCAGCCGCATCACAACTTTTTCGCCCCACAGCGTGGGCAGACAATTGACGCGAAAATCGAGCTGCTTTTTCTTGCCGCCAATTTGCATTTTCAGCATAATGCGTCCGTCTTGCGGCAGGCGCTTCTCTGAAATATCCATCTTGGCCATGATCTTGATGCGCGAAGTGATCGCATCTTTCAATTTCATGGGTGGCGACATAATGTGCTGCAAGATGCCGTCAATGCGGAAGCGCACGCGATATTCTTTTTCGTACGGCTCAATATGGATGTCACTGGCGCCGCGCTTCACCGCGTCCGTCATCACAATATTCACCAGCTTTACGATGGGCGCTTCGTCCGCCGACTTTTCCAGTTCGGCCAGGTCAATATCGTCCTGCTCGGCCTGGAGCTCAACGTCTGCCTCGTCACCCATGGACGCCAGCAACTCGTCGACGTTCGATTCGTTTTGCGACCCGCCGTAAGCCTTGTCGATCGCGTCCATGATGGCGGATTCAGACGCCACTACTGGCTCAATGTTGAAGCCGGTCATGAACTTGATATCGTCCATGGCAAACACGTTCGTCGGGTCCACCATGGCAATCGTCAGCGACGCGCCAACGCGGCTAAGCGGAAGAATCTGGTAGCGCTTGGCTGTCTCTTCCGGAATCAGCTTGACCACGGAAGAATCGATTTCAAAATATTGCAGATTGATGGCGGGAACGCCGTACTGCCGCGAGAGGAAATTCGTGACTTCCTCATCGCTCACAAATCCCAGGTGGACCAGCGTGGAACCCAGGCGCGAATTAGGGCCGGACTCACGCTGCGCCTTCAGCGCCTTATCGAGTTGATCGTGCGTGATGATCTTCTCTTTGACCAGAAGATCGCCTAGCCTTTGCGACATAGTTAGTAGCAGGTCCTGGATGAATTTGTCTCAAGCGCACCATGTCTCAAAGAGGCCGGGGGACAGCCGCTGGTCAGAGGGAAGAACTTGAGTTAGCCAGATTGTGTGCCGGGTGACAGAAATTGTCAATCAGCCGTTCCCCTCTAAGGTTCATGCACTTACGGGAAGAGTAAACAGACACCGACGAGTACTAAGGCGAAACTCTGAATGGCGAAACTCTGAATTTCCGCGCCCCTTGCGCTTCGATCGTCCACCGCAACTATTTACTAGCAGTGGGTCAGTTTGGAATTGATTGCGCCCACCTCTAAAAATTCGTCATCCTGAGGTCCGTTGAACGAGCAAGCGTTTTCTTCAGCTTGCGAGTAGGACCGAAGGACCTTGTGCCTGAGTGCCCAATAAAACTGCGCCGCCAAATCCAACTGACCCACTATCTCTATCTCTATAAAAGATGGCACGTTCAGAGATTGGTCCTTTCGCGCGATCGCCGTTAAGCGTCTGCCGGTGCAGCGTTTCGGGCGACCAACGAAGTTCTTAAAAATTTGGGCGCTTTTTCCCTAATCTGCCTTATCTGCGCTATCTGCGGCCAACGCCCATGTCTTTCCTACCTCTCTCGAAAATGCCTCTACCTGAGAGTTGCCATCCCGAAAGGTCCGTAAATTTGCTGCGTTCTTGGGCCCCGTTCGCGCCCGCTTTTGGCGTGAATGGGCAGAGCAGCCAAATAGGACCCGAGGGATCGGCCCCGCTGCTGCCGCAGGATTCAAAAATACATTTTCGTGTTCGTTGGGATCTTGCTTTTCCGATCACCCGATCTCGCTTCCCCCAATCTGCGCTCATCAGCGTAAATCTGCGGCAAATAGTTCTTCTTCTCCGCACCTCCGCGTCTCCGCGTTGAGCTTTTGTTTTTCCGATCACCCGATCACCCGATCACGTGCGATCACCCGATTTTCCTCTGCTCTCTCCATTCCTCTGTGTTTCAAAGGTTTTTCACTTTCGGCGATTTTGGCAATCTTGGCAGTTCTGACAATTCTTCTTCACCGCCAGCGCTTCCACTACGCTCTTTAATTCAATCACTTCCAGCGGACACTCAGGCCAGTTATTGATCCAGCACACGATTCCGTCGCATCCATCCAGCGGATGCATGTGTGCCAGGAAGTTTTTGCTCTCGTACTCCAGCTCCAGTTTTACCGGCTGGCACTTATTCGGGCCCACTTCTCTCATTGCTTCCACGTCCGGGAACCCTGTTTGGACGCGTGTAATGGAAAAGCCAAGCTCATGTGCCACCCCGCCAAACACAAACAGCACGCCCTGCTCGTTGATGGGCGCAAAGCTGAACGGCCCAAACATCGGCTTGCCATAAATTGGACGATCATGCATCACCTGCGCTCTTCGCGCCGCTCTCCGCGGTTCCGACGTCTGTGACGGGTTCCCTTCCGCTTTCACATCCGCCACAACTATCTCCAGCACGTCTTCCCAGTCCCCTCCCAGTCCTTCCTTCTTGGCATACTCCAGCATCCCCGTCGGCACGTTCACCCACAGCCCGAATCGGCGCACTAGTGGCCTGGGACTGTATTTGCTGTGCAATTCATAGTCCGCCAGCGTGGGACACTTCTTGAGACGTCGGACGATTCCTGCCCAGTCGGCAAAAAGCGCTTTCATCTCCACCATATGTCCTGATCCGCGCGCTTCCAGCCCGCTCGCCTCCAGCAATTGTCCAAACGTGCCAAAATGCTTCCGCACCTGCCCTTTTCCAAGGGTCGTCGCCTTTCGAAACTCCGCCATGCTGGGAGCATGCCCGAGTTTGGTTGCGCATTCCTGTACCGCAGCAATCACCTCTTCTTTGGTCATGGTTTTCTCCTTGGGTCTTTCTCCTCAAAGTTTTTTGCCTGAAGTTTTTTCCAATAAAAAAGCCACCCGCAAAGATGGCTGAAATTCAGAATTTTGGTTTTACAAAAGTCTTGTGGGCCGCAGGCCAGGGCCCCGATCAAGTCCGGTTCTGGCTTGATTGGGTTAGAGAAGCCCTCGCCTGCGAACGGTCTGCTTGTGGGCTTAATTCAAGGCTTGAAAGGATGAGCGCAGCCAAAAGCTCAAAGCTAAGGGCCCAAAGGCCAAGAGCTAAGGGCCGGTTTTTAGGTTTTGTGGCACCGGCACTCCTGCCGGTAATTGGTTTTTCTGATGGACTAACTAAAAATTGTGGACCGCAGGCGGGCCTCCAATTAAGCCCGGTTCTGCTTGATTGGCTAGAGAATCCTCGCCGTTGGACGTTGGACATTTACTTGAAAATAGCCGTGGACCGCAGGCGCCCTCGCCTGCGCGCGATACTCATGTAGCACAACCTCCCTCGGCTGTGTTCTTCGATTTGCTTGAGTGGGAATTTAGAGATTAGAGCGATTTCAGGGTCAGTGTAATCTTCTATATCTCGGTCATCCCGAACTCCGTTAACGAAGCGCGCGTTTTCTTCAGCGCGCGAGTAGGAGTGAGGGACCTTTTGTTTCTCTTTGAAGTCTAAAGTATCTTTGAAATCGAAAATAGTTCAAAGTTTGAAAAGTGACACTGACAAAGAAACGTGCAACACAACGGCGATTTCAGGCTTGAAAGGATGAGTGCAGCTAAAAGACAAAACTAAAGCCAATAGCCAATAACAATCTCTTCGCGCACTCCCGCGACCTATCCAGATGACGATATACAGAGCAGAAGCGCAGCTTTCCCCACACTTCAGGTCATCGGAGGCCGCGGAAGCTGGGGCCCAAACGGTAGGTCACAGTCCACAGGGGTGCAGGCCGTTTCGGGTTTCCCCACCAACCAGGCTTTTGTTGTCTGGCTGCTAATCCGCCGGCGCCGCTCCCGTCAGATTCAGCCTCAATATCGCATAGAAAAGAAGCTGTTGTTAATAGACAAAGTCTTGCACCAACGTCTGATAACGCGCAGGTTTTGTAAACCAAGATTGATTATGTGTCCGACAAGGTTTGTCGACCCGTAAAACCAGCCCAACGCACATGTCCGATAACACGCAGCAGTCTCTACGCCGGGATTGTCTACGGTCTGCAGATTTATCCGATAAAAATGTGTGTTGGGGCAGTTCTGTAATCCTTTGTCTCGAAAGAGAAAACCGGCAAAAGGAAGCTTGAGCGCTTTTTTGAAGAACGTTCTGCAACTTCATCTCGTCCCAGCACGGCGTGTTCATCTCGATAATTCAACGAGTCATCACACAAAAGAATTTTAAGCAGGAATAAAGCTGTAGCGAGGCCTGCCGTCCTGCTAACAGCAATTTCTTCCTCGCGTCCAAGCACATACGCGCGCCCGCATTTTCTACTCACGGCCCAATGCAGGTTAGCGAAGGCGAAGTTCATTCGCTCAGAAGATGTGTAAATAATCTAACTCGAATTATCGACTCAAGAGAAGGAGTCCGCATGAAACTCAGAAGTGTTCTTCAGGCTATAGTTATCTGCATTGCGATGCTGGTACTTTCCAGTGCTAGCTTTGCACAAACCCAATGCACGTCTGTCACTATTTCCGGGGTATCATCTCAGTTATTTCCTAACAGTGGCGGGTCAGGTAATTTTTTTCTTAATACATCGCCATCTGGCTGTTCGCCTACATTCTCCACTCAATTTTCCCCCTGGATATCTGTCACAGGTTACAACGCCAGCAGCGGCATCGGCAGTTTTCTGGTGCAAATAAACCCAGGCAATACAAGATCTGGGAGCATTATGATAGGATTCGCAACCACCAGCACAATTTCATACACCATCAACCAGTTGGCAGCTGCTCCTCCTCCGGAACCCGCGCCTCCTGTGGTTGATATGTTTCGCTATAACAACTCGTCATTCAAACATCATTTCTACACAACCAACTTTAACGAACAGGGATACGGCGGGAGCGGCGGATGGGCCTATGAAGGCATTGTGTTTCATGTCTTAGGGTCTCAGCAGTCAGGCACTGTTCCTTTGTATCGCTATTATGCCTCCTCCACGCACGATCACTTCTACACCACTGATTTCTCCGAGCTCGGCAACGGAGGAAGCGGGTATGTCTTGGAGGAGACGCAGTGCTACGTCTATCCAACGCAACAAAGCGGGACCATACCTCTGTATCGGTATCGAAATTTGCTGAACGGAGAGCACTTCTACACCACTGACATCAATGAAGTAGGAGGCAATCCAGGTTTTGTGCTGGAAAAAATTCAGGCGTACGTTCTGCCATAATGAAATGTCGGGACTTGCCGTTATCGGCAAGTCCCGCGCAAATTCCCTTCCTTGCGCCGCAGGCTCGCGCGCAGCTGCTCCTAGCAAACCTGGACTCCCCAGCACGCGCGGTTTTCGCGTGGTGGGACGGACTTTGGTTTGCGAGGACGAAGGGCAGCGAAGCGCGCACTTCAAAAAATACTGCTCGCTCTAAACTTTCTTTCGTTCCTCACAATTGTGCCGCATTCGTTCCCGTCGGCTTTTCTGGAATCCAGATTGAAAAACACGGCGCCCCGTGGATGGCGATGGTTGCGCACGCGTATGAAGCCCGGTGCGGGTCAATGATGTCTTTGGTAAGCTCCTTAATCGTTAGGGCCGCTTTTTCCTTGCAGCAATTCGTTCACCCGATCTGCCAAATCCTTCGGCACGTCAACCGGAACGCTCAGCCATGAATCGGCATCCGGCAGCACTTTTCCTGCGTATAGCGGGTACAACTCAAGGATTTTTGTTTCGGGGCAATGCTGTCTTACGAGTGAGGCGATACGCTGCTTCACATTCGGAGAAACTGCCTGTCCAATCACCGCAACATCGAAGGAATGCTTCTGACAGACGGTAATCAGAGTTTGCTCGTCCATTGCGGGGACAACGGTGTGTCCTGCGCGCTCAAGGATGAGCTGCCTGGACTGCAATAGCGCCTTGTCAACGCCAGTACACAATACTAGCGCCATTAAATTCCTGCTTTCAGGCGAGGCAGGAATCGTAGAACACTTAGTTGGGTTTGTAAATAAACAAAAAAGCCGCCTTTCGGCGGGGTGGATTTTACAGCAGAGATAATTTGCTGTACCTGGCGGCCGGGTGCTCCATCTATCCATACCGTGCCTGCCCTATCTTTTGCGCTTTTTGCGAAAGGCTGGGTGAAAATATCCCCAGCTCTCACCTTTGGCTCCTTTTGCATAAGCGTGTCCACGCCAGAACAAGTGTCAGGGCACGACTTTAGCGTTTAGCCCGGCGCGACCACCGGGAGCAAGGGCTGCGTAGTCGTGCCGAAAGATGCATTCAATAAGTCCTTTCCACTCCACTCGCCGAAGGCTCGCGCGCAGCTGCTCCCAGCAAACAGATGTTGGTTTGCTGGGACAAACGGCAGCGCAGCGCGCACCTTAAAAAAATTAACGGCTCACTTTACCTTCTTGGTTTCTCTGACTTATGCCGCAACAGCTTATTGCCAGGTGCCCCATCTATCCACACCACGCGGTGCCTGCTCCATCCTTTCGCGCTTTTTGCGAAATGGTGGATCAAAATATCCTCAGTCTCACGTTCGATTCGTTCGTGAAGCCTGCCGGGTACAATCGGCGGGTGTACAGCCTCCGTGCAGCCGGTATAGAATACGTGGCGTTCTGCGGAACGGCGAGTAGATACGGCGCTTTTCGATGAAGGTCATACTGGAGGCCACCCATGGGAGCCAATGCGTTCAGCGCACCCGGACTCAGGTTTGAGCTGGTGGAAACAGCTGAAGAAACAACTGTCCATTGCCATGGCAAGATCACCGCGGAGTCGGCCGAGTTCTTCCAAAGTGAAATCCGTGATCGCGTGATCCCCACATCTCGCGGCAAGGGCGTTGACGTTACTCATCGCATCGTGCTCGACCTTTCGGGCGTCACCTTTATTGACAGCACAGGGCTGGGCGCGCTGCTTTCCGTCTGGACCGCCGCGCAAAGACGCGCTGTCGATTTGGAGATCACTAACCTTAGCCCGCGCGTGGAAAAACTGGTAAACCTCACCAAGCTGGACCTTGTCTTCAATAAAATGAAGGGCTTGTTCGGCTCGAAATAGCTGCTACTCGCTGGTAAGGTGATTCCACGGCTACGGCACTCAAACAACCCATAATCGCGCGTCAGAATGGTAATTGGCGGTTTCGCTAACAACCAATCTCTGTTCACATCCACTACCGCTTCTGAAGCAAATCTCCATTCGATCCGGTCGGCTTTTCTGGAATCCAGATTGAAAACACGGCGCCTCGTGGGTGGCGATGGTTGCGCACCTGTATCAGGCCCTGGTGGCGGTCGATAATGTCTTTGGTAAGCCACAGGCCAAGCCCCGTCCCGATGTTCCCCTTGGTGGTAAAAAATGGCTCGAAAAGTTTGTGCCGTGTAGTTCGGGAAATGCCGCTACCGTGGTCCACCACGGAAATCCTCACGCCCTGTGTAGAAGTTGCGGGATGCGGGACCTTGGTGCCG
>DASXJO010000551.1:0-2227 GCA_036497385.1 Candidatus Angelobacter sp.
ACGGCTTCTTCCGGACTGTGAAACTGGGCGCCGTCAATAATATCGGCCCAGCGAATCAACTCTTCAACGGGATGGGGATCAAAGCCAAATTTCTGCTCCGCCACATGCGCCAAAAACTTGGTGCAGGATCTGTATTCAGGGTCGAAAAATTTCCGGCTTTTATCGCCAAGGCGATAATGGTCCGCGTCTTCCGGCGAGAGGAATGCGCTCTGATGATGGTCAAACCACCAGGTAATCTTTGGAGAGGCGGAATATTTGAAATCGACAATGGCGTTCTCGTCGCCATCGAAATCAGCCTCATTGAAGAGAGCGCCCGCGCGATGGACCAGTCCGGTGAACTGGAAGTCCACGTCAGACCGGATGCGTTCGCGGTAGAAGCGCGAAAACAACGCGGCCGAGGCCGTCCCGTCAAAACATTTGCCGTGAAAAAAGACCCTGACCTTCAAAAGACCTTTCTCTGCTCTGAAAAAATTGACGCATTAAGTAAAGCTACTAGAAATGACATTCCCGCGCGGTAATGTCAAGCAGGTACACGCCTTGGTGTTGCTGAAATGTGCGCTTTTACAGCGGACCGCCAATCATTTGTAAATGGAAAGCTGCTCGGCCGGTTTTTGCAATTTGATGGTGACTTCATGAGTAGGCTGATCGATGCTGAAGTCTTCTCCGTACGTCCTGAATCCCGGCGCAATCACCTGAATGCGAACTTTGCCGTAAGGAATGCCCGTGGCTTCCGCTTTGCCATCGTCGTGGGTCTTCAGCTCCATCCCTTCCTGTTTGGCCTTGCCATGGTTATCGATCAGGTGGATCACCACTTCAGCGTTCTTTACCGGCTTGCCGCCAGAATTCCTGATGACCGTCATGTTTATGGACGCTGTCTTTAGCTCTGGGTCCGGGGTTTTCTTTTTTCCGGCAATCGCCGCAGCGGGCAAAAGCAGCAAAAGCAGGCACACAGGGATAAAGCGCTGGATATTCATGGCTGCTGCTATTTTACAGCCAGACCGGTTTATACCCTAGCCCGCCGGTGCAGGAGAGATGGCCGTCCGCCGCCTCAATTGGACCATCACGGTGGCAACCAGCACGGCCATGATTCCGACAATCTGCAAGGCCCGCAGTGTTTCACCAACAAAAAGGACTGCGAACAGGATGGCAAACACCGGCTCCAGGCAGCTGGTGATGACGGCGCGCGTGGGATCGAGGTATTTCAATCCGCTGAGATAAAGCATGTAAGGCAGCACCATGGAGAGACAGGCAAAGACGAACAGGAATCCCCACTGCGGCCCGCTGAAGTGCTGAGCCA
The DNA here is from genome assembly GCA_036497385.1 of Candidatus Angelobacter sp. Taxonomy (GTDB): domain Bacteria; phylum Acidobacteriota; class Terriglobia; order Terriglobales; family Acidobacteriaceae; genus Angelobacter. The sequence goes on from DASXJO010000551.1 coordinate 1,298, forward strand.
TCAACTTCCACGGAGGATCAACCACGGTCCACAGGATGGCCGCGCTCAGCAGCAGATAAAACATAATGGTGAACTGGTGGTTTCTAGTCACGAGGCCTTGTGCGGCGACGTTATAAAAAGCGTAACCAAACGACGCGAGCAGAGCCGACGATACGGCAATCACGCTGAATTTCACGCCCGTTTGAAAGACCCCAATTGCCAGGGCCGTTCCGACCATGGCCACCAATGCTGCCGCGGTGCGCTGCACTGTCGCCGGTTCCCTGCCCCGCGCGACCATATAGATCAATACCCATAGAGGAGCGGTGTATTGGACGGTAATCGCCAAAGAGACCGTCGATTTCTGGACGGCATAATAGTAGAAAAAGTTGGAGCAGGACACGCCCAGCGTGCCGACGAGCGCACACAGGACCAAGTCACGTCGAGTAATAGAAAAGATGCCGCGGCCAAATCGCAGCAAAAGAATGGGGCCAAAAACCAGAACGGTGAAGGTGGCCCGGGTTTGGGTGAGCACTACGGGCGAGATCAAGGAATGGCCGGCAAAGAGTCCGCCATTGAAGATGTACTTGCCTATGGCAGCGGCAGCGCCCCAGCACAAAGTGGCCATGGCTACAAAGAAATAGCCCCGCCATGGATGTTGCGTCTCCGGCGCGGGGCTTACTGATTTTTTGGCGGCGAACTCACTCGGCAAGCATTGCGTCCAGGCGCTCAGGGTCAAAGCCGACCATGACTTTTTCTCCAACGACAATGGTGGGCGTAGAGCGGCTGTTATAGGTACGCACCAACTCAAAAACCGCCTGCTGGTCAGAACTAACGTCTTTCACTTGAAACTCAATACCTTTCTCCGAAAGGTAAGACTCAGCCCATGAGCAGGGCGGTCAACCGGGCTGGCTATAGACCACAACTTTCTTTTGCGACATGAAAAGAATTCCC
>DASXJO010000552.1:0-7552 GCA_036497385.1 Candidatus Angelobacter sp.
TACGTTTGCGTTCGGAGCTACACCGCCATCAGCTGTCCCGCGCGCGACAGGATTGATGCCAGAGGAATTGCTCAAGTTTCTGCTGCTATTGATGCTACCTGTTTTCTGAGAAAATCCGCCAGTTACATTTGGATTGGGAGTGACACCGCCACCAGCTGTCCCGTGCGCGACAGGATTGATTCCAGAGGAATTGCTCGAATCTCTGCTGCTATTGATGCCATTTGTTGTTCCGCCAGTTACATTAGTCTTGGGAGTAATACCGCCATTTGCGTTGGGAGTGACAGCGCCACCAGCGGTCCCATGCGCGACAGGATTGAACCCAGACGGATTTCCCAAGTTTGCGGCGCCGCTAGCCTCACCAATAGACTGGGGAAATCCGCTGCCTATAGTTGGGTTCGGAGCAATTCCGCTAAGGATTGCGCTCCCAGCGGCAGAATTGATGCTGGAGGATTTGCTCAAGTCTATGCTGTTATTGATGGCACCTGTTGTGCGAGAAATTCCGCCAGTTGCAGTTACGTTTGGAATGACAACGCCACCAGCTGTCCCACTCGCGACAGGATTGATGCCAAAGGGATTGCCCAGGTTTGTGGCGCCGTTAGCCTGACCAATCGACTGGGGAAATCCGCTGCCTATGTTTGTGTTGGGAGCAACTGCGCCAATGGTTGCGCTCCCAGCGGCAGAATTGATGCCCGATGGATTGACCACGACAGAACTGCCGCCCTGGACTATGCTGGTAATGGGTGAGCCATCGGACGGACCCACGTTCGTGCTGCGAGCGCGATTGCCAACCGATGTGCTGCGCGTAGAAGAAGAGCCGGCGCCTGGATTGCTCACCTCGATGCCACCTGGCATCTGAGTAACTGCGCTCGGGGCTCCCTTGCCCAGGTTTACGCTTGGAGCGGCGGCGCCAGCGGCTCCCGCCGCGCTACCGCCAACGGCTGCACCGCCAAAACCAGCTGAGTTGCCTGGGCCGCTGCCCGCGGCGCCTCCTCCGCCCCCGGCACCTGCACCAACTGCGCCGCCTGCACTCCCTGCCGCGCCCGCGGCACCTGCGCCACCGCCACGTCCTGCGGCGCCGCCTCCGCCCCCGGCACCAACGCCAGCCGTGCCGCCAGCACTTCCTGCTGCGCCCGCCGCACCTGCGCCACCGCCATTGCCTCCGGCACCTCCTCCGCCCGCGGCACCAACGCCAGCCGCGCCGGCGGCACCCCCTGCTGCACCCGCGGCACCGCCACTGCCTGCACCGCCGGCCCCGCCTCCGCCCCCCTGGGCCAGGTCAGAACTAAGAAGCAACATGAGCGGGACAAGGATTGCGACGGTGGAGTTTGCTGATCGGCCGGCCATGAGAAACCTCCATCGATTATCATTCTCAACAGGATCAGTGCCAGACGGTTCCGCCGGTACACTCCGCCCGCGGGTTCGATCGCGGGCAAGCCCGAGCCGCATACGTCGGGAAGTGGGTAATTAGTAGATGGCGACGAGTTGGAGGGGCCGGGCTAACTTCTGCAACGCTTGATGAACTGCAGAGGACCAAAAATCCAAGAGTTCGGAGGCGTCCTGAGCGGCGCCGCAGCGCGAGATTAATTCCGCTTACGAATTTGCACGACATTGGTGGAGTGTCTTGGTTCACGATAGGCAGCCCACGCCTCCATTGGCATCCGCCGTTTGGCTATTGCGAACGGTTACTCGCCTGAGTTGCTCACAGAGGTTGCGGAGCAATTCGACGTTTCAGAGAGGTCCGTTCAGAGGCGTTTCAAACAAGCGAACTCAGAACTGGATAAGACTTGGCGCAACGTCAGTTAAAATCAAAATCTTTGATCGCTTCAAACGCGCTTCAATGCGTTTCAATGATCAGGGCGTGATCGCTGATTGTCAAAGGAACGCTGCTGACGTTGTTTAGGATCTGGATTGGTGTGGTGCCGATCGTGATATCGTAAATCGTCACGTTCGGGTGGGTGCTGCCCAAATTGACCGAAATATTATTTTCACCTCTGACTTGTTCGCCCCACACCACTAACTCGAAGACGCCGCCACTTTTTTGAAGCAATAAATCATGTACAGTGGAGGGCGCATTCGCGATGGAATAATCGAGCTTTCCGGGGGTCGCGACATGGATATTGTCAGCTAGAATTGATGTGAGATTGTGGATGTAGGTCGCTGCTAGTTTTGGCGTCCAATCGTTATGATAAAGCCCTTGGTTGCCGCCTCCTCCTTCGCCCTCTCCCAATTCATAGATGAATGTATATCTCCAGCCGCGCTTGAACTGTGCGAGATAGGTATTCACCAGCACCGTGCCTTGAGTCCTTTCTTGGTCGGGATTGGCAGCGTCCCAACCGGTTTCGGTTGTGACGCGTGGCAAGGTCTCCAGTTCGGCGTTGGAATAGCCCCGGAAGTGTTTTTTCCAGGTCCTTCCATACTCTCCGTAAAGACCATCCCAACGGCTGTTCAGCGTCGGATCGGCCGCTTGCCAAGCCTGATTGTCAAGATATCCCCCGCGAACTCCCGAGACGTAATTGTGCGGGTTGGCATAGTCCGCAAACTGCGTGCCATCCGGAAGCAAACTCTCTGCTCCAGCAGGAATCTTCAAAAACTGTAGCCCGACATTGTCAGTCTCGGCGCCTGCTTCGGAAACATGGAAAACTGGATACTGTTTTAGCTCCGGATCATTCTTTACCGCGCTGTAGAGATCCCTCTGAAGCTGGGCCACTGCAAGCCAGCTCCCCGTACCGCCGCCTTGTTGTCCATTGTACGTGATCGGGAAATTGTTAGGCTCGTTAGGCCCCTCGATCGACAGCAGGGCGCCGGCCTTCGCCAATGTCTTCGCGGCAATAATTAAGTCGTTCACATCGCCGCCTAACAGGTCGATCTGAACGCCGGTTTGTTGATGAAGCATGATACTGCTGAACAAGTTGCGTGCGCTGTCGCGGATGTTGCGAACTCCAAGGTATCGCAGAGGTAGAACATAGGAGCCCGCATTATAACCTTGATCCACATGCGTATTAATCCCTAGCGAGCTTAGAAAGGTGTCTGCACTTATGGCGGCTACTCCGGTCTTGTCACCAGCATTATCGGCTGTGACCCTAGAGCAGGTTAAAAGTCCAAACGCTAGAGCTGCTATCATTCTTTGCATTTGCGACCACCACGTGATTGGCGCGCGCTGGGAGCGCGGCTAGCACGAGCAATTGTTTTCTTTTCGGCTCATCCCCTAAGAACGGACATTTGTTTAGCACGCCCAGGACATTACGCGGATCAAAAGTTATGGAATTTCGGATGTCCGTTCTTGCCTCGAATGATGCAGGATGACCTCGGAGCGATATAAACTCCCATGAATAATGCGCCTTGGATCCGCCCGGCAACGCGAAGCAGACGCGTTTTCCTGTCACGCCCACTTTCTTCGAACGCGCGACTCTGCGGGAGCAATATGATGACGCGCAAAACACGATGGCTGATCATTTTCGCGGCCGTGGCAATTGTCTATCTGATGTTGGCTTATATTCTGCTGCCCTCCCTGTGGACCCATCACGAGCATGAGCCAGGCTTGGCTTCCCTGCCCATGGTTACACGCACCAGCACCGGCATTCCGGGAGATGCGCTCAACGTCGGGCTTATCGGCAGCAAAGAAGATGTCCTTCGCACTATGCACGCGGCCGGCTGGTTTCCGGCCGACCCAATTACATTGCGCACGAGTATCGAGATCGTCGGCAGCGTGGTGCTTGACCGGCCATACCGCGATGCGCCGGTAAGCCCTCTCTATTATGAGGGGAAAAAGGAGCAGCTCGCTTTCGAGAAGCCGGATGGCCGGAGTGCCGACAAGCGGCACCACGTCCGGCTGTGGTTGGTTCTTGAAAAAGGAACGGATGGCCGCCCGGTCTGGCTCGGTTCGATCACGTTCGACCGTGGGGTAGGCTTGAGCCACGATACGGGGCAGGTCACCCACCATATCGGTCCCGACATCGATGCCGAGCGCGATCTCCTGATGCGGGATTTGCGCGATGCGGGAATGGTCCAAAGCTTCTTCCAGATTTCCGGAACTGGCCCAACCTTGCTAGGCCGAAATGGCGAAGGCGATCCTTACTACACAGACGGAGAAATCGACGTCGCCAGCCTCGTCGTTGATGGCGCCAAGCGAACGCAGGCGCCCGAGATACTGCCGCCGCCGCTTATGATTGTTCTAAAGGATCGCATCTGGCACCGAATCAGCGATGCGGTAATTCAATAAATTCCTGTGCTGCCAGAAAAGCTACCGCTCGACATGCCAAGTCTGTTTGGGTCGCGAGAACCGGACTCACGCACCGCGGCGCTGCCTACCCGGTCTCCAGCGCGCTCACCTCGGAAGACCCTCGACTATATCGAAAGCCTGCTATTGTATTTTTGGCCTCGCTGAGGGCAAACAAACCTCATCAATGCTTGTTTAATGCTGCCTTCAGACGAATGGGGTCTACACGGGTCAGAACGACTGGTTGATCGGGGTGCCCATTGAAGCTTGCGAAATAGAACCGTCCCTCGGGGTCCCACGCAGCATAACCCGTGTGGATGTGGAGATCGCGCAGAGAAGGGTCAAGCTCAGCCAGAGTACACAGCCGTTCTGTCTTTCCGTTTCTTAGATCGAACTCGTACAATGCCGTAAAATCGCTTGGCTGCGGCGACGTGCTCGTGGCAGTGTAAACTTTGCCTTCAGCCGTGACGTCGAATAGCCAGATATATGTATCTTGTTGGCCGGTCTCGATCTGCCCAAGGTACGACCAGGACGGGCCGTCATCATCGAAGCGGTAAATATGGCCCTTGTCATCCGAGAAGACGCATTGCTTTCCCTTGGCCAAACATTGGCCGACCTCAAGTGCTTGCCCGTCTTGCAGAGGCCAGTCTTTACGCTCGCCAAATCCAGATTCTGGATCATAGTAGTAGACATGTCCGTACACTGACGGATTTTTTGAATTGCTCGCGGTGAAGTAAAGGCGTCCTCGAGAGTCCACCCACATGACCCGTCCAGTGTAGACATAAGGTTGGTCATATGAGCCCGGCCTACCCAGGATGTCCGTTCGGCCACGGGCGAAGTCGTAGCGGTAGATCTCGCCCGTCGGCACACCCGCGCCGTAGATAACGTTTCGCACGGGGTCTGAAGCGAGCGTCACAACATTGCCGTGAGCCACTGCGCTGCCACCGGGTTCCGAGGCGCTTAAGTCCGCAAAGTTGTTCGAGGCGACATCGTAGGCATACCAGTGGAAGCCGCGTCGGCTTAGGTATCCCTCATCCAGGATCGAGCGATCCATGGTTGCGACGAAGATTTTGCCCCTATGCCAGAGCGGGCGCGTATGGAATTTCTGTGCTGTCTCGCCCGGCATCCAGTTCTTGGCAGTTTCGGAGGCCGACCGAGCATCACCCACGAACTGAAGCTTACCCGCTCGCCAATTGAGCCGGTACAGGGCCGCATTAGTGACGTGATCCATCCCGGCTATATAAATATCACCATCGGGTGAGGACCCGGTAGCGTGCCAACTCTGCGTAGGGCGAAGCCCGTCAGGCGTATCCGGCAAGGTCCACTGCCAAACCCCGTCCAACTTGCCCGGCCGACCAACCTCGGCTTCTCTTATCGAAGAGGAAGGGTTCTGGCCGAAACCGTCAGAGCCAAGAATAACAACGCCAACGCAGCTAAGGCAGATAAGAGCAAGCTGGCGCATGACAAGTTCCCTGGGGAGGGCACTCGAACAATGTGTGAGTGCCTCTCAAAGACAGTTATGTCATCGCGTGGAAACGGGGATATTTCGAGGCGAAGCCACCAGGCACCTGTTCACGAATGGAGATTGAGAGCGCCAGACGCCTTATCTATCAACCGTCTCCCCTATTCGACCGCGCTGGCTTTCTACAGTGATCCGACCCGAAAATTTTAGCAACATGACAACGGCAGCTCGTCAAAAAGGCGCGACTTCCGCTGAGGGTCATTAGCGCCGTTTTGAACGCGGCCAAGTCACTTCCGGTATCCCTCCATCACGGGACGTTTTAGTTGCCGGTCGGCATGTCTCAAACGTGCCCATGAACCGACATCGTCAATCGAGTTACCTGCGTTGCGGATCGTCCGCAGCATCGACAAAAATCGTGCTGGATGGGCCCTCGAATTGCAGTTGTATGATGGCTTCTTCGTCCAAGGTCCATATGAAATGCGCTTGACCCGCAGGCACAATGGCGAACGTGCCGACCTTGCCTATTTCAGGATTTGAAGTATCGAATTTTTCGCCTTCGCCGTAGTAAACCTTGCCGCTCAGGATTGTCGTATATTCAGCATATGGGTGCCTGTGCGGAGGTGTTTGTCGATTTGGTGGGAATTTAAAACGCAAAACCACTGTCCCGGCTTTGGTGGGATCGCCGTGTAGTACCGCCGCCTTTCCTCCCGCTACGAGGGGAACGTCGAACCATTTCAATTGGTCTTCGTGAACCGAATATGAATTGACTGTAGGGGATGACTTCTCCGTCATGGCATTTCCATCCAAATGATCAGGAAAACACGCTGACCCGGTTGTGTTAATCAGCCTAGACGGTTGCTTCAAAGATCAGAGAGCCGACGGAGGCTTGGGTGGAAGCGCCCCAATCTGATGAAGGAGAGCAAAGCGGTCTGGTACACCCCAATGCTCAACCAGCTTGCCGTTTTCAAAGCGACAGATATCGATAACGTAAATCGATACCGGCTTTCCTGATCGCGGATCACTACCGGTCGCTCTGCTACGCGCCCAAACTGCTCCGCCACTCTCGACAATGTCTTCAACTGTAAGGACCAAATCTCTTATGCTGCTGCGTGCGTCGCGGATTTGGACCTTCAGTATTTCCGGCCCGGGTATATCAGTTTTCGCAAGGTACTCGTGCTCCGACAGCTTCGTCGCACAAATTTCATCAGCTACGCTCAAGTCGCCTTGACAGAAGCCACGATCAATAATCTTCCGAAACAACTGGACATTGTCAGAGGCAATACTATTCATTTCCTCACCCTGCCTTTGAAGCACCCTACTACCGAATAACGGCATACAGCACTTATGGGTGCGCGTCATGAGGGGCGAAGTCCGTTGTGGGTCATTCGCGTCGACCCGCATCCCCATCCACCTGCCAACAACGTGACAGCATTGCGGCGGGGCTACGCTGCCGATCCTAGGATCTCTGCCGTGATCCCGCGATCGCGCTGCAGGAATTCCACGGTGTTGCCGTCGGGATCCTCGACGAAAATGGTGCCAATTCCGAAATCAAGCGGTCCATCGACCGAGGTGATGTCGCGCCGATGCGCTTGATCGACGGTGAGTTGATACGGGCGCAGGCCGTGCCTCAGAAGCAAGCCGGCCATCTCTTCGAGCCGCGCGACCTCCAGGGTGAAGTGCCTCGCCGGGTTGACTTTTTCAAGGTCGGGGCGGGATGGCATCAGGTGAACAGAAAAATGGTCCCCTGCGAAAAGCCAGTTTGGCTTTTGTTCGCAGGGCGTGAGGCCTAAAATTCCGACATAAAACGCTTCTGCGCGGTCCATATTTTGGACAGGAACGCCGATGTGGTGCAGTCCTTTGACAAGCAATTTGGT
>DASXJO010000553.1:0-2881 GCA_036497385.1 Candidatus Angelobacter sp.
GGCCTCTCAACTGGTTACCGTGGACGTTGGGGTGCTTTCCAAAGACGGCGCCTTTATTCCCGGGCTAAAGAAGGAATATTTCCGTGTCCTGGAGGATAACGTCCCCCAAACCATTAGCAGCTTCAACCAGATTCAGGCCCCCATCACGGCGGTGATGTTGGTGGAGTTTTCCAATAACCAGTACTTCTACAGCTTCCAGATCGATTCCATTAAATCGGCCTACGTTTTTGCCCAGACGCTCAAGAAAGACGACTGGATTGCGATGATCTCCTATGACCTGAGGGCGCACATTCTTGAGGACTTCACCCAGGACAAGCGGGCGATCCTGGGCGCAGTCAGCAGTTTGCAGCCGGGAATGGCCATGAGCCAGGAGACAAACCTCTTTGATTCGCTCTATGACACGATTGACCGTCTTGAGAACATAGAAGGCCGCAAATACATCATCCTGATCAGCAGCGGGCGAGACAGCTTCAGCAAGCACACGTTGGACCAGACGCTGAAAAAAGTCCAGGCGTCAAAGGACATTGCCATCTATACCGTCAGCACCGGCAAAGCCCTGCTGAATTATGCCGAGACGCACGGCCTGATGAGGTACCTGTGCCCCATTACCGAATTCAACTGTAATATGACATTCCTTCAGGCCGATAACCAGATGAAGACATTTTCCAAGATGACCGGTGGAAAGTGGTACGAGCCCATCTTCGACGGCCAGCTGCGTGAAATCTTCGGCGACATCGGCCAAACCATCCGGAACCAGTATGCGATTTCGTACCATCCCACCAATCACACGCAAGACGGCTCTTACCGCAAGATCAAGGTGGAACTGGTGGATGAAACCGGCCACCCCTTGAAGATGAAGGACGAGAAGGGCAAGGAAATTAAATACCAGATTGTCGCTCGCGAGGGCTACAAGGCGAAGCAGCAGGTGGAATGATTTGTTCACATCCCGAGCGCAGAGAGGGATCGCTACTCGTCCAAAAAATATTGGGCCGCGAATGAACACGAAGTGCGCGAATCATTTCTAATGAGGCAGTTTGATTCGCGTCTCTTTGCGTGAATTCGCGGCTTATTTTTGTGCTGATAGGGCTCCCTCGCTGCGCTCGGGATTTCAGAAAAACACTAGTGGAAGTAATGCCGCAGAGCCACCAGTATTCCCACGCCCAGAAAGACTACCAGCGCAGTCCGGATTCCCGGGTCTTTGTTTACTTCAGGGATCAGGTCGGATGCCGCCACGTAAAACGTAACGCCCGCAGCGAGAGGTAATCCGGCGGTGAGCGTGCGGCTAAAAATTGACATAGTGAGCACGCCTGCGACTGTCGCAAGACCTAAAATTCCAGAAGCCGCCCAGGCCACGGCCTTGCTGCGTCCGCTGGCCAGCATGATAGAGGAAGCGGTGAATCCTTCCGGGACCTTGTGCAGAATTACGGCCAGAAAGATGATCCAGCCCAGCCAGCCAGAGATCAAAAAGCCTGATGCGATGGCGATACCATCAAAAAACGTGTGGATCACTAATCCGAAAAGCACTGAATAGCTACGCCGCCGAAGGGCAAATTCTTCCGCGTGCGTTTCTTCACCAAAATGGAAATGGCCGGTAATGGTGTGTTCAAAGAAGTGGACAAGAAAATAACCTATCAACATCAGCAGGGAAGCCCTTGGGCCGCCAATGGCAATGCTTTCCGGTAGCATTTCCAGAAATGCTGTGCCCAGCATGAAACCTGCGCCCAGCGCAACAAAGTAGCGCAGATAGCGGCGTTCCCAGTCTTTTTGGACGATGACTGCGCCACCCAGGCCGTTGGCCAGAGCGGCGGTCAAACCCAGCAGAATGCTAGTAGTGATTGGGTTCATGAAAGGGAATCAATGAGGATAGCAGAATCAGCCGCTGTGCCGGATATGCATCACATCTCCATCCTGCACAATGTACTCTTTGCCTTCCAGCCGCAGCTGTCCTTTAGAGCGAGCATTGGCTTCTGAGCCCGCATCCAGCAAGGTGTCCCAGTGGATGGTTTCCGCGCGGATGAAATGCTTTTCCAGATCGGAATGGATTGCGCCGGCGGCGTTCTGCGCGCGCGATCCCCGCGGCACGGTCCAGGCGCGGCACTCGTCTTCACCGATGGTGAAGAAAGAAATCACGCCCAGCAATTCATAGGTCTTGCGGATCAGCCGCGTCAGGCCGCTCTCTTTGAGTCCGTAGCTGGAAAGAAATTCCTGCGATTCCTCGTCGCTCATATCGGCGAGTTCGGCCTCAACCTTGCCGCAGATGGCTGTGGCTCCGGCATTTTTGCGCGATGAGATTTCCTGCAATCCAAATTTGGCGACAGCATTCTCCAGGTCCGCGCCCAGCGTCGGCGATTCATTCACGTTCAGCACGTAGAGAATCGGTTTCTGGCTCAGGAACATGAAGCCGCGTATGCGTTTCTCGTCATCGGCGGTGATTTCCATTTCGCGCAGCGGCAGTTCTTTTTCCAAATGCGCCTTGGCGCGCAGGATCAAGTCATTTTCCCGCTCCAGCTCCGCATTCTTCATCTTCTTCAGATCTTTTTCCAGGCGCTCCAGGCGTTTTTCCACTTGGCCCAGGTCGCTCACGATCAAGTCAAAGTCCACAGTCTTGGCGTCGCGCAACGGATTAATGTCACCCACGTGAGGGATTGAGGGATCGTCAAAGGCGCGAAGAACGTGGGCCAGCGCATCGACAGTTCGCAGGGCCGTGAGGAAGGCGGTTTCCTTCAGCGCTTCCTGGCCAATCGCGGCCACGTCAGCGTATTCCACCACGGCATGCGTCAGTTTCTTGGGATTATATTGTGCCGCCAGACGGTCGAGACGGTCGTCCGGGACTTTAGCGATTCCCAAATGCGCTTCGCGCGGATTGGAATGACCGCGGCTG
>DASXJO010000554.1:0-9959 GCA_036497385.1 Candidatus Angelobacter sp.
TCTTCAGCGGTCCACCAGTCCCGGAGATTGCCTTTAGGATCGAACTTGCGGCCCTGATCGTCAAAGCCATGCGTAAGCTCGTGGCCTATGACCAGTCCAATGCCGCCCATATTGACCGCATCATCCAGCGTGCGATCAAAGAATGGCGGCTGAAGGATTCCGGCAGGAAAGACGATCTCATTGTGATTTCCGCTGTAGTACGCATTGACTGTAGGCGGAGTCATGCCCCACTCCTGTTTGTCCACGGGTTTGCCGATCTTCTGTAACTGGCGGTTGGATTCAAACTCGCTGGCGCGGTAGAGATTGCCGATCAGGTCCCCGCGCACGATTTTGAGTTTGCTGTAGTCGCGCCACTTATCGGGATAGCCAATCTTGTTGCGGATGGCCGCCAGCTTGAGCATGGCTTCTTTCTTGGTGGTCTCGGTCATCCAGGGCAGGGCGTTAATATCGCTCCTCAGCGCGCTTTCCAGCGCGTCCACCATCTTCAGCATGCGCGCTTTTCCTTCCGCGCCAAAGGTGGCGTCCACGTAAGGCTGGCCCAGTGCTTCGCCCAAAGCATTGTCCGTAGCGTTGATGCAGCGCTTCCAGCGCACCGGCAATTCTTTTTGTCCGGTAATAGCCTGCTGGAACTTGAAATCTTCCTGTACAAACTCGTCGGACAGCCAACCGGCGGCATTATTCAACATCTGCCATGTCATGTAGGTTTTCCACGCGTCCAGGGGCGTTGAGTCAATCACAACGTTAACGGCCTTAAAGAATTCCGGGTTGCCCACATTCAACTCGCTGAAAGATGGTGCGCCGCTGGCAACGAAATAGCGATCCAGGTGGAAATTCGGGGCAAAGGATTCAGCCTGCGCCACCGACATTTTGTGATCGCGATTCTTTGGGTCGCGACGCAGTGTTCGCTCCATGAAGGCTTTGGCCAGATCGGTTTCAATCTTCAGAACAGTTTCGGCGCTTTGCATTGCTTGCTCCGGCGATTGCCCGAGCAGCATGAAATCTTTCCTCATATGATCGACAAACGCTCTGCGGATCGCCACCGTTGGCGCGTCATCTTTCAGGTAATAATCGCGGTCAGGCAGTGACAGACCACTCTGGTCAATGGATGCAATCGTCTGGTCGGCGTTGTGCAGGTCAGCACCGGAGCCAAAACCCATCAGCGGGTTCGGACCAATCAGTTGCTCATGCGCCATCACTTCAATCATCTGCGTCTTGTCCTTGATGGCGGCAATACGATCCAACTCAGGCTTCAGCGGCATGGCGCCAGCTTTATTCGCGGCGGCTTCATCCACACATGAAGCGTAAAAGTCGCCGATTTTTTGCGTTACGGCGTTGCGTCCGGGGTCGTTGTGGGCAGCTTTTTCCAGAATCTGGCGCAGGACCAGGAGATTGTGTTCGTAGACTTCGTTAAAGCTGACCCAATCGGATTGATCGCCAGGAATGGGATTATTTTTGAGCCAGTTTCCGCAGGCGTACTGGTAGAAATCGACACAAGGATCAAGCGTCTTGTCGATGTTGGCGATATCAAATTTGGGCGCTGGATGCTCTGGAGCAGCGGCGCCGGTCGCCGTTGTTGGATTAGCCGGTGGAGCGGTAGGACCGGAATTCTGCGTTTTCGCATTTCCGGTCTTTTTTGTGGACTTTAAGTCTGGCTTTTGTGGCGTAGGTTGTGGTGATTGGGCCAGCGCCACGCCGGCGGTAAGCATTAGCATTGCAACGAAAGACAAGACAGACTTGTGCAACAGGTATTTGCGCATTCGAAATTCTCTCCTCAGCCAAAACATGCCATTGTATAAGACGGATTGGGACCAAAGACGTTGGCATTCGTCGGTCGGCCTGAGCCATATTGCGCTACTATCCTCTGTCGCCAGCCTTAGTCTTTACCCCGCGAACGCGATATGATGTCTCTTATCCTGATGGAACAAGATCTGACAATTCTGAAAGATGATATGGTGGCCTTTATTGAGGGTCATGGGCTGCGCCGTTTCAGCGCTTACGTAAGTGACGAGGTTGCCAACGTCCCTTGGTCCACTGATGAGGACCATCCCGATGGCTGGAAAGACTTTGTAGAGCTGGCCAAGGCCTCGAACGTGAGTTTTGTGACCATGAACCACGTTTCGCTGGATAAAGAAGATGTGGACCTCCTCGTCAACCGGCTCCAGGAAATTGAGTACATGAATGAAGAAGAGCTGGAAGAGGCCGGGTGGCTGCGCAGCTTTATTGGTAAAGTGGGCTATGTTCAGCTTGGATTCCCCTGCCAGGGCGTGATGTTTTTATATGAGGTTTCCACGCCGTGGTATGACACGTACCAGCGACTGGAGAGCGCGGTTGATGATTATGACGGCATCCTGATTGACGATAGCGATCAGGACGACGAGTAAGCCGCCGGTGCGCTGGTCATTTTCTAATCCCGATGCGACCCAGGTTGAAGCACTCTGCTCTGAGGCGAAAGTTTCTCCAATTGTGGCCAGACTGTTGGCTCTCCGCGGCATTACTGCCCCGAACGCGGCAAAATTCCTCTCACCTTCGCTCGATCATCTGCATTCGCCGTACCTCATGCGCGGGATGACTGCCGCAGTTGAGCGCCTGAGCGCCGCTATCGCGAATAAAGAAGGCATCCTGATTTATGGCGACTATGACGTGGACGGGACCACGGCTGTCGTAATCCTAAAAACCGCGATTGAGCTATGTGGCGGCGCGGCTGACTTTCACGTTCCGCACAGGATCAAGGAAGGCTACGGCATTAAGGATGACGTGATCGAACGGGCTGCTGCGGCCGGGATAAAAGTCGTGATCAGCGTGGATACAGGCATCCGGGCTTTCCAGGCGGCTGAGACCGCGCGCCGCGTTGGCATTGATCTGATCGTCACGGACCATCACCTGCCTGAGGCGCATGAAGGTGTGCCGAACGCGTGGGCGGTACTGAATCCTAACCAGCAGGGCTGTGATTATCCCTGTAAAGAGCTTTGTGGTGCGGGCGTCGCGTTCAAAATCGCGCAGGCTCTGTTTGCCAAATTCAAAGACACCGTTGATCAGGCAAAGTTGATCCCGTCTTTTCTCAAGATGGTAGCCATTGCAACCATTGCTGATGCCGTTCCACTGGTGGGAGAAAATCGCACTATCGCCCGCTTAGGACTGGAAGGACTGCGGCGTCCGGTCAATGGAGGGCTTAAGGCTTTAATGGAAGTTTCCGGCCTAACTGGCGAACGGGCGATTGCCGCCAGTGATGTAGGGTTCCGCCTTGGACCCCGCATCAATGCCGCCGGACGCATGGATGTGGCTCGCGATGTGATTGAACTTTTCACGTGCAAAGATCAAGATCGTTGTAGAGAGATCGCTGAAAAACTGAACCAGTTAAACCTGGAGCGCCAGGCAGAAGAGCAGCGCATTGTGGCGGAAATTGATCACCTGCTTGCAGCAGAACCCGATCTGACAGGGAAGTTCTGCATGGTTTTTGATGGCGACGGCTGGCATCGTGGTGTGGTGGGGATTGTGGCATCGCGCGTCGTCGAAAAGACCGGCCGTCCGGCGCTGGTGATTGCCAAGGATGCGGAAGAAGCTCACGGGTCGGGCCGATCGATTACGGCTTTTCATCTGCTGGATGCCCTTGAGTCCTGCCATGATCTGTTTACGCGCTTTGGAGGCCATGCTCACGCGGTGGGCTTTGCCATGCCCAGCAAGGATGTTCCTGACTTAAAGCAAAGGTTGAATGCTTACGCGCAAGCCATGCTTAAGCCTGAAGACTTGTTGCCGGAATTAAGTATCGATGCTGAAATCCCTCTCAGTTCGGTCACCCCAGAGTTGCTCAACAGCTTAGGCGGACTAGAGCCGTTCGGTCACGGCAATCGTGAGCCCGTGTTCTCCAGCAGCGGCGTAAGCTTGCTGATGCCGCCCAGGATACTGAAAGAGAAGCATATCAAGTTGCGGCTGAACCAGAGACTGCCGAACGCCCAGGCGAGCTTTAACTATGAGGCTGTGGGCTGGCGGATGGCGGAACGGGCCCTGTTGGCTGCCTTGCAGCCTGGGGACAATTTGGATGTAGCGTACAAGATTGGCCTGAACTTTCACCCTGAATTCGGCGGACTGGAGTTGACATTGGAAGACTTCAGAAAAGTTCCTGCCGCAATTTCTGTTTGCGGCTGAAGGCCAATGGGAGTTATAGTCCCGGTATTATGCTAGAAAATTTCATCTTTTGTTCCAAGTGCGGGGCTCAGAATTCCGGAGTGGCCCAGACTTGCCAAAATTGCGGTGCTAGATTGTCATTGGCACCAGCGGCGGCGCCGCAAGGTCAGGCACCCTCAAGAGCGTACGTTCAACAGCCGGTTGTTTACACACCGGCCGGAACGGCTCCATACGCCGGTTTCTGGATTAGAGTAGTAGCCTTCATTCTGGATCGCATTATTATAGGCATCGCGGCGGCGCCGTTTTACTTTGTTCTCGTTCTTCCAAGTTTGCTCAGGATTGTGCGCGAGGCGGAAAACAATGGTGAGCCCTCACCGGAGATGATTTTCTCCATACTTGGCGGAGCATCAATGTTTTTAGTCATTCTTTTCGTGGGATATTGGCTTTATGAGGCCTTATTGACTGCATCTTCGTGGCAGGGAACCATCGGAAAACGCGTTCTGCGGCTCAAAGTGACAGATGAGGCTGGCAACCGGATAAGTTTTGGGCGGTCAACGGGTCGATTTTTCGCGAAGATTCTTTCCTATGTGACCATGTGGATTGGGTTCATCATGGTCGCTTTCACGGATAAAAAGCGCGGACTGCATGACATTATCGCCGGCACTTTGGTGACACGCTACTAAATCGCTCCGGTCTCGACCACTAGCTAGCCGCTCGATCCACGTTCTTTGTCATTTACCATTGAGGCATGTCCTTTGATCCCAAGCGGCTGAGAAAAGTCTTTGCCGGCGGCGCTGTCATGGTGTTTGTCATCGCCCTGGGATTCTATTTGCGCGGCTTCTTTAAGCCGCAGGAAACGCTTCCTGATACGCCCAAAAATATCCCATCGGGCGTGGAAAAAAGCGCTACAGGCTTCAATCTCTCCAAGTCGGAAGGCGGCAAGACGCTTTTTACAATTCATGCAGCCAGCGTCCAGCAATACAAAGAGGGCGGACGCGCGGCCCTGCATGACGTGAGCATCACCGTTTTTGGACGCAACCAGGACCGCTCCGACCAGATATATGGCTCCGACTTCGCTTATGATCCTGCGGCCAAAGTTGTTACGGCGGAAGGCGAAGTGCGCATCGACCTGGAAGCCGTTTCCGCATCGACAACACCGGGCCAGCCCTCAGCGGCAGAAACCAAAAACCTGATTCACGTCAAGACCAGTGGACTCACTTTCAATGAAAATACCGGAATTGCGCAGACCAAAGCCGCGATTGAATTCCGCGTGCCGGAAGGCAATGGATCGGCAGTGGGCGCAACGTACGATTCTCATGGCGGCGTACTCACGCTGAAATCAGCGGTCCGGCTTACCAGCACCGGGCCGCGCAAAGCCACCATCACAGGCCAGAGCGCCACCATTACCAAGAATCCCAGCAAGGTGGTTATGCAGTCGGCGAAGGTGGAGGAACTTCAGCGCGTGATCTCCGCAGACAAAGTCACGGTTTTTTTGGGTGATGACAATAACATTGAGCGCGTTACTGGTTCGGGCAATCTGCATGCAGTTAGCACAGGGGCAAAACCATTTGAAGTCAGTGCTCCTGAAGGTGAGCTTGAGATGGCTGGCGCAAACCAGGCGCGGAGAGGCGTTCTTTCCGGCGGCGTAACATTCGCGAGCAAAGGTGATTCTCCGGCCGAAGGCAAAGCGGGAAAGATACTATTGACGTTCGGGGCCGAGAACCGGCTGAGTAAAGCAAGGGCGCAGGACTCAGTCCAATTGAAACAGGGACCGGCAGAGAAGTCACAGGAGCTGCACGCAGTAGCACTGGATCTTTCCGTAAAGGATGGCCGCAGACTGGAGAAAGCCGTTACTTCCGGTGGGCCGGCGGAAATCATTCGCGAACAGGCGCCGGGTAAGACCACGATCAGCGCGGGACATTTTGAAACTGTGTTCAATAACCAGAATCGGCCTGTCTCTCTTTATGGAACACCCGATGCAAAGATCGTAGATACGGCACCCGGCAAACCGGACAGAATTCTCACATCGCGCGAGTTGACCGCAAAGTTCAACGACAAAGGCGAGATCATTTCCGCCGACCAGACTGGCGACTTCCATTATCAGGAAGGAACGCAGACAGCCTCCGCTGAACGTGCTAAATACGTCGCTGCCGAGGAGACGATTTTGCTGTCTGGGTCGCCACGCGTGATTGACTTGAACCAGGGTATTACGCTCACAGCCGATAGCATCCAGCTCAATCGCAAGACCCGTAACGCATCCGCCCAGGACAACGTTAAAACCACCTATTCCAAAATGACTGCCCAGCCCGGCGGAGCCATGCTGGGATCTGCTGATCCGATCCACGTTACGGGATCAAGCGCAACCATGAACTCTGCCACGGGAGTCGCGCGTTACACAAAAGCACGCCTTTGGCAGGGGCCTAACATCGTGGAAGCGCCGACCATCAGTTTTGATCGGACTAAGCGCAGCCTTCAGGCCCAAGGTGGACAGGGCGGCCATGTTGCATCGGTTTTTGTGCAAAAGGACAAAAATGGCAAGCTGACCCCGGTGAATGTGACCTCAGACAGGCTTTCCTACGTGGATGCGGAGCGCAGAGCGGTGTTTAGCGGCAATGTGGTAGTGCGGGCACAGGATGTCACCATCAGTTCAGCAACGGTTCAGGTAATCCTGCTGCCGAACAAAAGCCAGGGCCAAAATCAGACTGCTAGTCAGCTGGATCGTATTGAAGCACAAGGAGATATCAAGATTGAGCAAGGAAGCCGGAAGGCTGCTGGGAACAAGCTCTTATATACCGCTGCTGAGGAGAAAATGGTGCTGACCGGCACCCCGGAGAAACTCCCTAGCATTTTTGATGCCGAACGGGGCCAAATTTCGGGCGATTCGTTGACTTTCTTTACCCACGATGGTAGGGTGCTGGTAGGCAGCGGAGAAACCTCCAAAACCGAGATTCCAAACAGGATTCCCGACGCGAGCAAGAAGTAAATGCAGACCTTGGCCACGGACGAACTCGCAAAATCGTACCGCGGACGCAGGGTAGTGAATGGCGTCAGTCTTCATATCAACCAGGCTGAAGTAGTGGGACTTCTGGGCCCTAACGGGGCGGGCAAAACCACGTCTTTTTACATGATTGTGGGGCTTGTGCCCCCGGATAGCGGCCGCATTTTGATTGACGGCCAGGACATTTCCAATGTTCCCATGTACTTGCGGGCGCGGAATTACGGCATCAGTTATCTTCCGCAGGAGCCTTCAGTATTTCGCAAATTGAGTGTGGAAGAAAACATTATGGCTGTGCTGGAAGTGCAGCCCATTTCCCGGCAGGAGCGCCGCCGCAAGCGTGATCAGCTAATTGATGAACTGGGGCTTGGGCATATCCGCAACAATATGGGCTATGCACTTTCCGGCGGTGAGCGGCGCAGAGTGGAAATCGCACGCGCGCTTTGCATTGCACCTAAGTTCATTCTGCTGGACGAGCCATTTTCCGGCATCGACCCAATTGCCGTGCTCGACCTGCAGAAGATCATTTTTGATTTAAAGGGAAGCGGTATCGGTGTTTTGATCACAGATCACAACGTGCGGGAAACACTGTCAGTGACAGACCGCGCTTATATCATCAACGAAGGCCGGATTTTCCGCACCGGCACGCCAGAGCAGCTTGGCAACGACCCAGAGGTAAAAAGAGTCTATCTGGGAGAGAGTTTTTCATTTGTTTAATTGCGTCAGGTAAGAAGCAAAAATAGTCGAATTACGACGGTACTCTTTTGGGCCACGGCCCAGCATGTGATAGTAGAATTTAACTAAAGAAGCAGGGATGGTTTTACTCCAAAACAAACTGAACCTGAGGGTCTCGCAAAAGCAGATTCTCACTCCAGGGCTGGTCCAGATGGTGAGCGTGCTAGCGCTCAACAAGCTGGAGCTTAAGGAGATGATCAACACGGAAATGGTGGAGAACCCCGTGTTGGAGGAACTGGATTCCACCGTCCCACTGCTGGATGAAATTGCTGGCAGGCAAGAGGCCCACGAACGCCAGGACGCAAAGGACATCAAAGAGAAAGACGAAACCGGCCCCGAGGCCGAGAAGAAAGATCCCTTTGATGAGATCGATTTTGGCTCGTTCTTCCGCGACTATCTTGATCCCGGCTATCGCAACTCCGCCGACCTGGAAGAAATTGACCGTCCGTCCTTTGAGAATTTTCTTTCGAAACCAGGAACTCTCTCCGACCATCTTACGTGGCAATTAGGTTCGGTTACAGTGCGTCCCGCCGTGTACGCTGCCGCAGAACTAGTGATTGGCAATCTGAATGAGGAAGGGTACCTTACCGCTTCAGACGATGAGCTAATGGGGGTGGCGCACCCGCAGGGAGCCGAAGATTCTGCTCCTGAAGCTGCATCCACAGAGGGCGCGCTGGCGGAAACATCCGCCGAACCTTCTCACCTGGAACTTATCGTCTCCCATACGCCCACTCCGGAAGCGGTTGCGGCGGAGAAGAATAATGGCTTTTCTCCGGTGCTGCAATTCACCCGCGATGACCTGCGCGAAGCGATAGCGCTCATTCAGCATTTTGATCCCGTTGGAGTAGCGGCCCGCGATCTGCGGGAATGCCTTATGGCCCAGCTTGAGCATCTGATCAAGACGCGGGACATGGAAGGCTCAGACGATCCTGAAAATGATCAAGTAGTTGAAGACGCGCTGAAGATGGTGGACAAACAGCTCCACTTTTTACAAAACAAGCAGTATAAGGAAATCGCCAAGGCCATTGTGCGTCCCATGGAAGCCGTGATCCAGGCGCACGAGTTTATTCGCACACTGGATCCCAAGCCGGGACTTCGGTACAACAAGGTTGAGCCCAAGCTGATTGAGCCGGACGTAGCGTTTGTGAAGCATGGTGACGAGTATCTGGTTCTGATGAATGATGAAGACCTTCCTCAGCTTCGCGTCAGCCCAACGTACCGCAAGATGTTAAACAACCAGAATGGCGGCGTGGAAAAAGACGTTAAGACCTACGTAAAAGAGCGCTATAAGTCTGCGGTGCAGCTGATCAAGAACATTGAGCAGCGCCGGCAGACGATCCTTAAAGTTTGTTATGCCATTATCGGACGGCAGCGTGACTTTCTTGATCACGGCATTGACCAGCTCAAGCCCATGATGATCAAGGAGGTCGCCGAAGAGATTGGTGTCCATCCATCCACGGTAAGCCGGGCAGTCGCCAGCAAATACGTTCACACTTCGCAAGGTGTATTTGAGTTGCGCTACTTCTTCTCAGAAAGCGTGCAGGGGCCTGAAGGCGCAGGCACGTCGCTACTGATCCTGAAGCGTCGCGTAAAGAAACTGATTGAAGAAGAGGATCCGGCGCATCCGCTGACCGACGACCAGATCACGCGTGTGTTGCAGTCGCAGGGCATCCAGGTGACGCGGCGCACGGTGGCAAAATATCGCGAAGACATGAAGATACCGAGCACACACCAAAGGAGGACGAAGAGTTAAGCCGGGAAGCGCAGCCACATCCGAGCCGGCGCTCCCAGGAACAGACGTTACAAAAGCCGCCTGAACCCCGTGCCGTAACTCCCAAAGCACCCGGCAGACGACTCTCAGTTGGACCCAATTCAGGAGGGAGTCAATGAACGTCGAATACACTGGCCGCCAGTACGAAATCACTCCTATTACCCGCAAGCAGGTCGAAGGCGGGCTTGAAAAAATCCAGAAAATCCTTGGCACATTTGAAACGCACGTGATCCTCTCGGCTGAAAAACGCCGCCACATCGCGGAGATCACCATCACGGTGCGCAATCATGCCCCGATCGTCGGCCTTGCTGAGGCCCAGGAAATGATTACGGCCAT
>DASXJO010000555.1:0-4582 GCA_036497385.1 Candidatus Angelobacter sp.
AGTTGCTCTGAAACGGATGAAGCACTCAGAGCACTAAGCAACAGAAGGTTTTAAAAATGGGCTTTCGGGGGCGGGCAATTATTGTCCAGCCAGGAGGAGGATTTCCGCCATATGGAACTCTGTTACATGGTAAGCATGAGCACGTTGCATGAGGTTTTGCAGTCAGAAGCAAAACCCAATACCGCCTATCGGCTCCTGGCCAGTGAAGACACCGTCACGGTGGTCCATTACGGTCCAGAAGGCTTAATCAATCAATTTGCATTTCCCATTATTTATCGCGTGGAAGACGTTCCAGAGGACGAAGGAACGCTCATGCTGATGGTTGCCACGGAACGTAGCCGCGAATGGCAGAGCTTCTGGGTACCGCTGGAAACAAAGCTCTCGCACTGCTGCTCCTTGAATACGATTGCGTAAGGCAGCCGGGCGGCTTCAGCGCGAAGCGGCTTTTGCCCGCGCAGCCGGAGCTTGCGGCTGCGGTTCAATGGACCGAACTTTTCTGGAATCGTCGGTGGGATGCAAAATGGGTTGTTCTGAAGACTTTAAATAAACTGCGAGATCGGCTCGGCTCAAGCCCCACAGATGTTTGGCTGCAAGTTCCCAGTGTTCAGGTCGAGTAATAACTGCCAGCCCTTGGGGCCATTTCATCAAAAATTAAGATGCGGCGTTCCAGCCGCAGCGTTGCTTTTGTCGCAGGCTACGCCCGCACCCGACGATCACTTGAGGTTGTGGCGCTTGCGTCGCAGGGCACAAGCGCACGTTTTACAGCGATTTAAGGTACTCAATGATCGCCCAGCGCTCGTCCGGAGACAGCGCCGGCCCAATCACTCCATTTCCTCTGGGACCATCTTTGAATTCGTGCCCATGATTGCTGTTCCCGGGATTCGCCGTATCAAAAAGGTAGGCTCCCTTTAACTCGGAAGTATCGTAGCCAACCTTGACAGGGTCATACTGTTTGCTGCCCAGCCAGAATTTGTTCGGTCTTTCACCCTGCGGTGAGAGCAACGCATATAGATTTGGAACTGATCCGTTATGGAGATACAGACCCACGGCCCAGATTCCATTCAGTGGGCGGGCCTTATAGATGGCCTCGGCGCGAATGACGGCATCGGCGGGATCACGAAAACCGCTCCATTCAATTCGTTGCTGAGGAGTGAATCCCTTGCTTTCAAAAAACTTCCCGGCCATTCCAATCGTCACCAGCTTAAGCCCATCTTCAGCGGAGATGCGGCCTTTGCCAAGATCACCGGAATCGGCTTTGCGATTCATGAAGTCAACAGCTTCATGCGGATCTGTCCCCACATATTCTTGTTTCACGTCTTTGACTTTGAAAAATTGTTTCCCTTGCGCATTCTTCCACCAATACTTTGGCTGGGCCGATTTCAGGTCTTCCTGCAATTCAACGGGTGGAGGTTGGTGGCAGCTTTCACAATGTTGTTTGTAAAGCGCTGCGCCTCTGTTTACTTTGTCCTGCGCCAGAGGAGGAAATACAGCTGGCCACTTGGGTGACGACAAACCTTGATACGGCTCCGTTCCCGCCAACAAATCCTCAATTACTTTCAGTCCTTCAATGTGGACGCTATTGCCCAGTTCTTTGGCATCATTGCCGTATAGCTTTGCTGACGCTCTCACGCCCAGCGCTTCACCTATGTTGCGAACCAGCGGATCTGAAATGGATGAGTTGTATTGCACCCAGGTAAACCATGATGCGTCCCAGACTTGGGGATAACGAACAGGCGCGTTCGCCGGCGCAAAGTTGGCGTTGTTTCGCATGTCCACGGCGAAGACCTGATTGCCTATGCGGGTAAGAGCGTCGGTGCGGCCGAAACCCGCCATATTCGTGTAGATGTTTTCCTGGTCGGTGGCGCTCTTTTCGAACATCGCACGTGAGATGAATAAATCCAGTGCGCTTTTTAGTTTCTTCTTGTCATCCTCGGTTGCGGTGGGACCCAGTACGTTCCGCTCAAAACGTTTGTAGCGGAAAGGCATTTTGTCGGTCAGGATGAGCGCTACCCCAAGCGCCTTCTGAAATTGGAAAACTTCAATCATCCCCGGCGCGCCCTCTACCCGGACCGCATACTTATCGAAATACAACTCGCCCGTGTGGCACGCTGCGCATGTGAGCCCAACCACTTTGGACGTACCCTTGGATTCAGGGTCGTAAAAGTCATCTTGTTTGGCGAAGCCGACAGGCAGGCCGTCCGGATTGAGCTGAGAATCCTGGTCACCTTCAATGAATCCAAAGCGCGCGAGATAGGTTTTCTCATGAAATGGCTTGCACCCCATGATGGAAAGGCAAGGCTGCTCCAGCGCCATGAACCATTCATAAGGTAAAAGGCGCGTGCCTTGTGCCGTATAGTGAAAGCGATGGCGCTGCTCGTCTGTCCAGTGTTGATCAAGCTGGACTTTTTGTTCCGGCGGCGCTTTGTACTCCGGAACAACCACTCTGAGTTTCGTCCATTCCTGATAGAGGAAGAACCCTCCAATGAATAGAAGTATGAGAACGCCGCCAACGACTTTCCTGCGCATAACCGCCTCTTTCTTACGCTTGCACTCGCAGGTTTGCTTTGCCCCGTTTCCAAGCGATCGGGCTATGCCGGCTAAATTCTTAACCGATGGTCAAAGACAATTGGCTGCTAGTGGCGGGGCGATTATAGCCCAGCTGTCCGAACAGCCGTACCGAAAATAGATTAAGAATGTCTTTAGATGGCGATGGGGCAAAAGAATTGGTGGTCACCATACTCGGCATTTGCGACTTTCAGATTTTTATTTTTCTACCGTAGTCGGGAATTCGTTGAAGATCGAGGTTGACTTTCGCCAATGGCGATTGCGCAAAGAACTCTGTTAGGCTTTGGGGGTGCTTCGAGCTTGTTTGATGTTTAACTTTCTTACCGGCTTTGCTTCGGGGCTGCGATTTTTTCTTCTTCATGAATTTATTGCCCTCCAGGTTCAGCCTATTTCCCTTCATTTTCCCACCGCTTACGCGCGGGGCTGAATAATTTCGCTCCTTCGATAATCAATTGTTCTTAATCAGCGATCATCAGCGCAATCTGCGGCGAATGGTTTTTACTCAATCCCCAGATCTTTCCACTTTTTATCCACCTGCGCTTTGGTCTTTTCGTCCATCAGTATTTCGTCTGGCCATGGGCGCGTAAAGCCTTCGGTTGGCCATTTGCGCGTGGCGTCAATGCCCATCTTGGAGCCGAAGTTTGGCAGGCGCGAAGCGTGGTCGAGCGAATCCACCGGGCCGAGCGTGTATTGAATGTCGCGTTCGGGATCGATATTGTTGAAAACTTTGAGCACCACTTCACCAATATCCTGCACGTTTACGTCTTCATCCACCACAACCACGCATTTGGTGAACATGGCCTGCCCCAGCGCCCAGATGCCGCTCATGACTTTGCGCGCGTGCCCCGGATATGACTTGCGGATAGAAACGATCATCAGGTTGTGAAACACGCCTTCCACGGGCAGGTTCACGTCCACGATTTCCGGCAGCGTGAGCCGCATCAGCGGGAGAAAGATGCGCTCCACGGCCTTGCCCATCCATGCGTCTTCCATGGGCGGCTTGCCGACTATGGTGGTGGCATAGATCGGGTTCTTGCGATGGGTGATGCACGTAACGTGAAAGACCGGGTACTCATCTTCCAGAGAATAGAATCCGGTGTGGTCGCCGAACGGGCCTTCAGTGCGCAGTTCGTCGAGCTTGACGTAACCTTCAAGAACGATTTCCGCCGACGCAGGAACTTCCAGATCGACGGTCTCACACTTGACCAGTTCGACCGGCTTCTGGCGCAGGAATCCGGCGATGATGAATTCTTCAATTTCCGGCGGAGCAGGGACGATGGCAGAGAAAGTAAGCGCGGGTTCCGTGCCAATGACGACAGCAACTTCCATGGTTCCGCTGGGACGATCACCAGAGGCCAGCATGGAGCCTCCACCGGAACGGGCCATGATGTCTACACCAGAACGTCTCTCCGCAGGCGAGGGCGCCTGCGCTCCTGATTGTTCATGCACAGGCGAGGGCGGCTGTGCTCCTCTATCTCTTTGGTTCGCAGGCGAGGGCGCCTGCGGTCCACTATTATTTTTACTTTTGGCAGTCGAACCGGCGCGCAGCAAGTCACGGTAATGCTCAGCGGCAACTTTCTGCCGCTGCCAGTGCATGCCAGCGGTGGTGGCGTCATAAACCTGGATGCGGTACATGCCGGTGTTGCGCTTTCCGGTCTTGGGATCGCGGGTGATCACGCAAGGCAAGGTGATGAACCGGCCGCCATCCTGTGGCCAGCATTGCAGAATAGGAAAATCGAGCAGAGAGAAGTTTTCTTTCTTAATAACTTCTTTGCAAGGGCCGGTGGAAACGATTTTAGGGAAAAACTTGCCCATATCGGCCAGCATGGGCAGCATTTTGAGCTTTTCAAGAAAGCCTTCTGGCGACTTCATGTTCAGCAACTGGCGAATGCGCTCAGCGATTTCGTCCAATGAATCCACGCCCAGCGCCATTTGCATGCGGCGCTCTGAGCCGAACTGGTTAATCAACACAGGAACGCCGTTGCCGCCTTTAACGTTTTCAAAGAGCAGGGCGGGA
>DASXJO010000556.1:0-4354 GCA_036497385.1 Candidatus Angelobacter sp.
ATGCTCTTCCAATGGGACATGGGCAAGCAAGCCCCGGAGCACGTGAAAAAGACTTTCTGGTCAGAACGCGGAGAAGTGGACGAAGAGACGCGCAATTTTGCCGACGATATTTTTCAGGTGGCGGTTGACCGTCAGCAGGAAATTGATGAGTTGATCCAAAAGCACGCGCAGCATTGGCGCATGGAGCGCATGGCCGCCGTGGATCGCAATGTTTTACGTACCGGAGTGGCAGAGTTTCTGGGCTCGCATCACACGCCCCGGCCGGTGGTGATCAATGAAGCGCTTGAGATCGCGCGGAAATTTTCCGCCCCGGAATCTGTCCAGTTCATCAATGGCGTGCTGGATTCAGTTGGGAAAGAGCTCGCTGTTTCTGCAATCCCGAAGCGAAGCTGAGGGAACCCTACTTTTTGAAGAGCCTTCCGCTTCTGAACGTGAAGGTTGCGGCTCGTCGCTTCGAGCGAAGTCTGTGGCAATAGGGCTCCCTCACCCGCTGTGCGGGATTCGGGATTTCAGGAACTGCAATGCTAAAATAAAGCACTCCAACGCTTCTGGTACCCGCAATAATAAATACAAAACGGACCTTTGCTCTTGAAAAAGACTTCCATCACCTATGCCGATAGCGGTGTCGATATTGATCGCGCCGACCGCGCCAAGCAGCGCATTAAATATCTCGCCCACCGCACGTTTACTCCGGGAGTGGTAAGCGAAATCGGCGGGTTCGGCGGTATGTTTGCCATCGACAGAAAAAAGTTTCGCGATCCCGTACTGGTTTCCAGCGTGGATGGCGTTGGCACCAAGCTCAAAGTAGCGTTCATGATGAATCTGCATCACACGGTGGGCGGCGACCTGGTAAATCATTGCGTGAATGATATTGCCGTGCAGGGCGCTACTCCGCTGTTTTTTATGGACTATCTGGCTACCGGCTCGCTCGATCCGGAAATTGCCGAAAAGATTATTGAAGGGATGGCCGATGCTTGCCGGCACAACGGCTGTGCGCTCATCGGCGGAGAAACGGCTGAGATGCCGGGTTTCTATCCTAAAGGCGAATACGATCTGGCTGGATTCATTGTCGGCGTGGTGGAAAAAAGCAAAATTATTACCGGCGAAAACGTTGAAGTTGGAGACGTTCTGGTGGGATTACCATCGAATGGTTTGCACACGAATGGTTACTCTCTGGCGCGCAAATTGTTTTTTGATATCGCCAAATACACGCCGGATACATACGTGAATGAAATGAAGGCAAAAGCCGGCGCCGAGCTCATGCACACGCACAAGAGCTACTGGCCGGTGCTGAAGAAATTGATTGCGGCTGAACTGGTTCACGCCATGGCGCACATTACGGGCGGCGGTATTACAGACAATTTGCCGCGCGTGCTTCCCAAAGGCACCGGAGCGGTGGTGGAAATGGGCACATGGCCTGTCCTGCCGGTGTTTAAGCATCTGCAGCACATTGGCAACGTTCCACAGGACGACATGATGCGGACCTTCAATATGGGCGTCGGTATGGTGCTGGTGGTACCGGCAAAGAAATTCAAGCGCGTACAGTCGATGATCGAGAAAATGGGCGAGAAAGCATATCTCATCGGGCGGATCGTCAAAGGCGACCGCACAGTGCATTACGCATAATGGCCGTGATCAAAAAACTGGGAATCCTGCTTTCCGGCCGAGGCTCAAATTTTGAAGCCATTGCGGATTCCATCAAGGCTGGAAAACTTCACGCGGAAATCGCAATTGTAATTTCAAACCGCGCTGATGCTCCGGGACTTGAGTCCGCAAAGCGCCGCGGCTTGAATGCACAATTAATTCCTTCAAAAGGCCGCGTTCGTGAGGAGCACGATGCCGATGTGATCATGGCTTTGAAGCATGCGCAGGTGGATTTGATCTGCCTGGCCGGCTATATGCGCCTGCTCTCCCCGGAATTCATACGAGCCTTTCCCAATCGCATCATCAACATTCATCCATCGTTGCTGCCGGCATTTCCGGGCATGGACGCGCAGAAGCAGGCGCTGGAATACGGCGTAAAGGTCACCGGCTGCACCGTGCATTTTGTCGATGAACATTTGGACCACGGCGCAATCATTCTGCAGAAGACTGTGCCTGTGCTGGATGGCGACGACGTGCATTCCTTATCAGCCAGGATATTAGAGCAGGAGCACACGGCATACTCAGAGGCGATTGCGCTCTTGCTTTCCGGCGAGGTAGAGATTCAAGGCAGAACGGTTGTGCGACGCCACGTTCGCGCGGAGGGCAAGTAGGTGTTAAGCGTAAAGCTTTTGTCGCCATCTGCTAAAGCCCCAACCGTTGCGCATCCGGGAGAAGACCTGGGATATGACATCTATTCGGCTGAGACCGTGACGCTGGAAGGTCGGGGCCATGCCATTGTCTCAACCGGCATTGCTATCGAATGCACATCGCCTTCGGGTGAGCCGATGGGTGCGCTTCTGCGGGATAAGTCATCCATGGCCGCACGACGCTTGGTGCTGACCGGCGGAGTCATCGACGCCGGCTATCGCGGCGAAATCAAAGTGCTGATGGAGAATTTGAGCGACCTGCCGGCGACGATCCGCGCTGGAGATAAGATCGCCAACCTGATCCCCTACCCTGTGCTGACTGACGAAGTGCAGGTAGTTGAAGATCTGAATGAATCCAGCCGAAAGGCGGGTGGGTTTGGATCGAGCGGAAGATAGAATTTGATAATTGGGTAAGTTGGTAATTTGGTAATCGAAGGCAAATAGCATTGCTGGTTCTTCAATTACCCATTTACCAAATTACTCAATTACCAAATTGAACGAAGCAGTTCTCTATAATTGACTCGCATGCCAAACTTTCCTCCTGTAGAAGAACAACTGGCTTACATCAAGAAGGGCGCAGCGGAGATCATCCATGAACGCGAACTGCGGGAGCGCCTTGAGAACTCGCTAAAGACCGGCAAGCCGCTGCGCGTGAAGGCCGGTTTTGATCCTACGGCCCCTGACCTGCACGTCGGCCACACGGTGCTCATTCGCAAGCTGAAGCACTTTCAGGATCTGGGCCACACCGTGATTTTTCTGATCGGTGATTTCACGGGGATGATCGGCGATCCAACCGGTCGTTCCGTTACGCGTCCGCCGCTTACGCGCGCCGATATCGATCGCAATGCCGAGACGTACAAAGCGCAGGTCTTCAAGATTCTTGATTCGCAGAAGACAGTTGTGGATTTCAACTCGCGCTGGTTTTCCAAGATGTCGGCGGAGGATTTTATTCGGCTCGCCGCGAAATTTACCGTGTCACAAATGCTGGAGCGTGAGGAGTTTCATAAGCGCTTTCAGGAAGAAAAACCTATTGCTATCCATGAGCTGTTGTATTCCATCTGCCAGGGATATGATTCTGTCGCTCTGGAAGCCGATGTGGAACTGGGCGGCACCGACCAAAAATTTAATTTGCTGATGGGACGCGTGCTCCAGAAGGATTATGGGCAGCCTTCACAAATCATCCTCACGATGCCCATCCTGGAAGGCACGGACGGCGTGCAGAAAATGTCGAAGTCCTATGGAAATTACATTGGCATTAGCGAGCCGACACAGGAGATTTACGGCAAAGTCATGTCCATATCAGACGAGCTGATGTGGAGATACTATGAGCTGCTGACAGACGTTAAGGTGCCCGAAATTGAGCAGATGAAAGCCGATGCGGCATCTGGCCAACAGCACCCGATGCAATTGAAGAAGGCGCTGGCCCGCAGAATCGTCCAGGATTTCCATGGAGAACAAGCCGCTGCAGCAGCGGATGCGAATTGGGCAAAGCAATTTCAGAAGGACGAGGTGCCGGAAGAAATCGAAAAGGTGACTACCAACATTTCCGAAGTTGGTTGGTCTGTTCCTGGAATTCAAGTTGGTGGGCCAAGATATCAGGGAATTCGACTAGACAAGGTCCTGGTCAAATGCGGACTAGCTCCTTCAGTGGCGGAAGCAGCTCGTAAAATTAAAGAGGGGGCCGTGCGGATAGGCGGCAAGGTCGAAACATCGACACACATTTTGGTTACGTCTCTTCCTGCAGAACTGCCAGTCGATTGGCTTGAAGGAAAACCTATCCGACTGGGTAAGAGAATGAAGATAGCAATCCTTCAAAAATAATCGTGGACCGCAGGCGCCCTCGCCTGCGTACCAAGAAGTCTCCAGCGCAGCCGGGGGCGGCTGCGGTCCACAATTTTAGAGGAGGGGAGTCGATTCGCAACTATGAGCACATTCTATCGAAGGAACCTTCCCCACATCGAAAAGGATGGTGCGTCATATTTCGTTAACTTCAGCACCCGCTGGGATTTTATTCTTCCTCCAGGGGCGAGAACGCTGATTTTCGACCATTGTTTGTTTGAAAA
>DASXJO010000557.1:0-7117 GCA_036497385.1 Candidatus Angelobacter sp.
CCCACCGTATCTCCTACTACCGTGGCGTCATGCAGTGGTGTGCCTTTCATCTTCAGCTCCACTTCCACGATCTTCTTGGCGTTGTCCCATGCGCCGCCGGCATTGGCCATGAAGATGGCTTGATACAGACCGAAGACCGCAATGGAGATCAGGTAGCCGATGAAGAAGAATGGTTCAATGAAGGCAAATGCCAGCGTGGCGAAGAACACTGTCAGGAAGATATTGAACATGCCCTTTTGAGCATATTTGGTGCAAATCTCCACGACTTTCTTGCTGTCTTCAACCGATGCTTTCTCCACGCCCTCAAGCTTGATGTTATCTTTGATGAACTCTACCGCACGGTAAGCTCCGGTGGTTACCGCCTGCATGGAAGCTCCGGTAAACCAATAAATGATGGCGCCGCCGGTGATCAGGCCAAGAACAAAGGGCGCATGCAGCAGTGAGAGGTTGTCCGTGTGCCGAGTGAGCCCGTCCGTGAGGGACATCATGATGGCAAAAATCATGGTGGTCGCGCCCACTACAGCGGTCCCGATCAACACAGGCTTGGCCGTCGCCTTAAAAGTGTTGCCCGCGCCGTCATTCTCTTCCAGTAAATCCTTCGCGCGCGCAAACTTCACGTCGAAACCAAAGTCCTTTTTTAGTTCCGCCTGTACATTGGGGACATGCTCAATCAGCGAGAGTTCATAGACGGATTGTGCGTTGTCAGTAACCGGACCGTAGGAGTCCACGGCGATGGTTACCGGTCCCATGCCAAGGAAGCCGAAGGCCACCAGGCCAAAGGCAAAGACCGCGGGCGCAAGCATGAGCGGGGACCCTTGATACATTGCGCTAAGGCCATAGTTACTGATGTAAAAACCTATTGCCATCAGAGCGACGATGCTGATGCCCAGCCAGTATGCGGAGAAGTTGCCGGCGACCAAGCCCGAAAGAATGTTGAGCGATGGGCCGCCTTCTTCCGACGATGTAACCACTTCCTTCACGTGCGCTGAACTGGTTGAGGTAAACACCTTGACCAACTCGGGGATGATAGCCCCGGCAAGCGTACCGCAAGAGATGATCGCCGCCAGCTTCCACCACAAAGTATCGTTCCCGCCCAGGACAGGAATGATCATCTTTGAGACGATAAACGTAAGGACAATGGAAACAATTGAAGTGAGCCAGACCAGCGAGGTCAGGGGCGTTTCAAAATTCATTACGTCAGATGTGCCGTACTTTGCCTTGGCGAAAGCTTCATTGGCAAAATAAGAAACTGCGCTCGATACCAGCATCATGATGCGCATTACAAAGATCCAGACCAGAAGCTGGACCTGCACCCGCGGATCATGGACGCCCAATAAAATAAAAGTGATCAGGGCCACGCCGGTCACGCCATACGTTTCGAAGCCGTCAGCGCTGGGCCCAACGGAGTCGCCGGCGTTGTCGCCGGTGCAATCCGCGATCACACCAGGGTTGCGGGCGTCATCTTCCTTGATTTTGAAAACGATCTTCATGAGATCGGAGCCGATATCGGCAATTTTGGTAAAGATGCCGCCGGCAATGCGCAGCGCGGCTGCGCCCAGCGATTCACCAATCGCGAATCCGATAAAGCAGGCGCCGGCCAGTTCACCGGGAATAAAAAGCAGGATGCAGAGCATGATCAGCAATTCAACGCTGATCAACATCATGCCAATGCTCATGCCCGCTTTAAGCGGAATGGCATAAATCGGGTAGGGCTTGCCTCTGAGTCCGGCGAATGCCGTGCGCGAGTTGGCAAAGGTGTTCACGCGGATGCCGAACCATGCCACGCCATAGCTGCCGGCGATTCCCACCAGGCTGAACAGCAGGATGATCACGACCCTGGAGGCATCATTGTGCTGCAGGACGCCAAAGTAAAGGACAATCACCACCGCGATGAAGGCTTCCAGGACCAGAATGAATTTGCCCTGCGTGACCAGGTAGGTTTTGCAGGTTTCATAAATCAGCTCGGAAATTTCTTTCATCGCGCGGTGGACCGGCGCATTTTTCAGCTGCATGTAGATGATCAATCCGAAGAGCAGACCCAGTCCGCAAAAGATCAAACCTATGCTCAACAGCTTGTAGCCTGTGATTGAATCATTCATGAAGGAAACGCTCTTCATGTCAGGCAATTTAAGATTGGCCTCTCCGGCGGCTTCCGAGACCGGTCTTGCCGGGGCCGTCTCCTGGACAGCCGCTTGCGGGTTCACGGCGGCGGCAACCTGAGAAGTTGATGGCGCGGCCTGCCCTTGCTGGGCAAATGCTACGGGAAGGGCGAATGCTAGAACGGCCAACACGGCCACCAGCGCCAAGGTCCGGCGCGAGCGGATTACGCGGCCCATCAGGCCCGTTGCGAGCCAGGTGTGCATATGTAAATCCTCCAAAGAGTCTAAGTGTGGACTTTTATCGATTAACGTCTTACCGGCAATTCCCGAATCGCGCTTCCACATCAAGAACAAGTGGTTTGAGGCTTGGCCGCGTTGGAATCATTGGCTGGCCCTTGCAGAAGCTCCTGCTTCCGCCTGCCGGCCAGTCCAGTAAAACTCGCTTTTATAACATGTTAGGGAAAGAAGATCAATCACGCAAGGCGCTTGCCGGGTCTTCTGCGGCTTTTCCAAGCAGACACAAGAGGTTGGCCCGAGCATATGACCGTTTGAGCATTTCCAGGTTACCAAGGTCACCCGGTAATTTAACCAGTTTTTACAAATCGTAGGGCACAATATAAACATCCAATGAAATACGCGCCAACTTTGAATTTGAGTGAACACGAGGACAGAGAATTGCCCAAAGAAAATTTCTCGCCAACGGCGGAGCCGCATGCAGGCGAAGATCAGGCACAGAAACTTCACCTGAGAAATGCAACTCTCGCCGCCAATTCCTCATCTGCTATTAGTGACAGCAGATCACACGAATCTGGTAGCAAAAAGGTTTCTCGGGTCGGACCAATGGCGAATCACGTAATCGTTCCCAATCAGTTCTTCGGTAAGGATGTTCCCAAGCTCAACGGCCTTCCGCAGATGCATCAGTCGATGCTGACGTCTCTTTTCCAGAACGTCAAGGAAGCGATATTCCCGGAAAAGTTACCGCCTCTGCGAATCACTGCCCGTCCAGTGAACGTGGGCGAGATCTGGACCACTTCCCGTCCCAAGAAAGCGACATCAGGGTCGCTCATGCTGCATGCCTGTGCCATCGCAGCACTGATCGCCGTTTCACTCTGGGGCGGACACTCCGCCACGGTAACCAAGCCGGAAGAGCACGTTACACTGATTGCTCCGCCTCTTACCGATTATCAACCTGTAATGAAGCCGGTTGAAGCCCCCAAAGCCCTGGCGGGCGGCGGTGGCGGCGGCAATGCTTCAAAGATTTTTGAAAGTAAAGGGCACCTGCCAAAGATTGCGCCAGAACAGATTGCGCCTCCTACGGTTGAGATCCTGAACACCAAGCCGAAACTCGCAGTGGAAGCGACGGTGGTTGCTCCGGCAAACGTAAAGCTGCCGGATAATCCCAACATGCCGAACCTGGGTAATCCCATGTCAGCCCGCGTGGCCGGCCCAGCTTCCAACGGAAGCGGCACGGGCGGCGGCATAGGATCTGGCACCAATAACGGTATTGGCTCCGGCGCCGGTCCGGGACATGGTCCGGGACAGGGCGGCGGTTTTGGCGGCGGTACGTACAAGCTTGGCGATATCGGCGTAACCGCGCCGGTGGCCAAGTTCACTCCTGAGCCGGATTTCACGGAAGAAGCCCGCAAGGCAAAGTATCAGGGCACTGTGGTCCTGGCTGCCGTAGTTGGTCCGGATGGACGCCCGCGTAATATCAGGGTCGTGCGCGGTCTGGGCATGGGTCTGGATGAGAAAGCCGTGGAGCGGGTAAAGACCTGGCTGTTTGAACCGGGCAAGAAGAACGGCACGCCGGTAGCGGTAGCGATGAATTTTGAGGTGGATTTCCGACTGTTCTAATACTGCGTTTATCCACACACACTTGAGAAGGAGAGGAGAACCTGCCTCTCCTTTTTGGTTTTTGCGAGGATTTCACCGCAAAGGACGCGGAGGTCGCAAAGGAAAACGGGGAGGTCGGTCGGCCATTCAGAGCCACTATTCCTTTCGTTTTCAGCTTTTCCAGAAGTATTTACCGGCCAGAGCGCCAAAGATCGGAAAGAAAGACTAAGTCGAAAGACAATGCTCGGTTCAAAAAAGATGTTGGTATGAAATGGACTTCGTTGTCTAGAGAAATACCTTTTTTTCCCTTTGGGTTCCTCTGCGTCCTTTGCGGTTAATTTTTCAAGTATTTGCTGAATGCTACTTCTGGGAACCCACCGCTGATTGCTGGTTGTTTTCGGTCTTCGCCGCAATGCAGCACTCGCCTGCGGGAATAGGACTCCCGTGGGGGCATGTCCGGGGATGTCCCAGGAACGTGCAGATACGCTCCGTTGCTTCCGGCGAGAGAATATGCTCGAATTTGCAGGCTTCTTCCGCGACTTCTTTTTCGTCGTGCACGTGAAAGGTCTGGGTAAAGAGCCTCTCAGCCAGACGGTGGCGGCGGATCACGTCTTCAGCGCGCTTGCGGCCTCTTTCAGTAAAGGTGATCATGTGATCGCCGTGGCCTGTATGTTCGGTAGCGGGACGGAACGCCACATGGCAGCGGTTGAGCACCTGCTTGTGCGTGTGCGGTTCCAAGGCGTGCTCGGTAAGATCGACCAAGCCCATGCTCCGCATGCGTTCCAAGGCCAGCCGCATGGGCAATGCGCCCTCAACTTCCACACGGCCCAGTTCAGCAGGCTCGCCGTTTTCCGCCAATACCCAAAGCTCTTCAAGGACTTCATCGAACTGTTCTTCGTCCGCCAGCGAGAATATTTCCTGAGCGGCGATCTTGCCGTGGTGCAGCTCAAGCCGTCGATCGGCGAGCCGTGCAACAACGGGATCATGCGTCACCATAATGATGGTGCGTCCCTGGGCGTGCATTTCACGCAGCTTGCGCAGCACGATTTCTTCATTCACGGCATCAAGGTTGCCGGTAGGCTCGTCGGCCAGAATGATGTGCGGATCGTTGATCAAGGCGCGCGCAATGCAAACGCGCTGCTGCTCACCGCCGGAAAGCTGCGAAGGCAAATGATCGGCCCGGTCCCGGAGGCCAACGTGATCGAGCGCGGCGAGAGCTTCGTCTTTGTCCGTCATGCTGTGGAAATATTGCGCCAGCATGATGTTCTCAAGGGCTGTGAGATAGGGGATCAGGTGAAATTGTTGGAAGATGAAACCGATTTTTTCCGCGCGAAAACGGTTCAGCTCCGCTGGAGTCATTTTGGAAATGTTAGTGCCGTGGATCCAGATTTCGCCGCTAGTGGGTTGATCCAGACAGCCCATGAGATTGACCAACGTGGATTTCCCGGAGCCTGATGGACCCATTACTGCCAACCATTCGCCGGAAGCAACCGAGAGACAGACGTCGTCAAGCGCGCGCACTTCGACGTTGCTCTTGTAAACCCGGGTCACGTTCTTGAGTTCAATCGGCATTATTCTCCTCGCAGGATCCCTGCGGGCTGTATCTGCTGCAACAATCTTAGCGGAGCCGTGGACGCAAGCAGCGCCAGCAGGACGCTTCCCAGCAAAACCGGAAACAAGAGCAATGGTTGGGGCAGGATGGCGGCGTCAAAATTTGCTTTGCCGATCCAGAAGGCGATCCCGCAGCCAAGAATGTATCCCGCGATAGATCCGGTCAGGGCCAGCAGAGCGGATTCAGAGGCGAACAGGAAATTGACTGTCCGGTTGGAAGCTCCCAGTGCTTTCATCACGGCAAAATCTTTGCGGCGTTCAAGCACCGAGCCGGTAAACGTGGCCACCATGCAAAGCATGATCAGGACGACGACCACGGCTGAAGACGCAAGCACGACAGAGCGGGTCTTGCCGACGACGGCGGTCTGGGCCTGAGTGATCTGGCGTACCGGTTTAACTTCAACACCGGGCAGCGCAGTGCCAAGCCTGAAAATCGCGTTCTGAATCTCCTGCGGCTTGCCTTCCACGCGAACAAGAGCTGTGTTGGGCTCGACGCTGGTAAGTCGGATGAAGTCCTGGAGAGGAATATAGACCCGGCTGTCATCGTCTGAGCCGGACTGGAAGAATCCTGCCGGCTTGATCTCGGCAGACGTCTTGCCAAATGAAAGTTTAAGATCAGCGCCGTGGGTGATTGCTTCGTCCACACGGGCGCCCACCAGAGCGCTGCCCTGGCCTGCATTGCTGAAGGACCAGGATGAGTTGAGGTGGCGAAGCTGAGCTATGTCGGCCCCGCCGACAACTATTCTGGAGTTGCTGGTCGTTTCCGTGGCGATGGCATAGCCGACGGGAACGATTTCTCCAGTCCTGCCGACGATTTTGCGGATCTCGGCCAGTTCACTGGGGGTCAAAGCGCCGGAAGTTTTTGTAACAACTACGTTCGCGCCAAATCCCCGGAACTCGCGGCTAAGCTTGCCTTCGAGATCGGAATAAATCGTAAGAGCGGCGGTGGCGATGGTGGCGACCACGGCAACGGAAACCAGCGCGGTTAAAGCCCGGTCCTTGCGTACCCAGGCTGCTTTGAACAGCAAGCGGAGAAGAAGTTGGCTTGTGTTCCTGTTATGGCTCATGCGTCGCCTCGGAGGACAACTGCGGGATCAAATTGTATGGCCTTGCGCACGGCACCCGCGCTCCCGAGGAATGTAACCAGCACTGCGGCAAAGAGCACTACTGCCAGCACCACCGGATGAACCACGATGGCGGAGCCGAAAATACTTTGTCCAATGCGGTGGGCCATGATTGTCCCGGCAATAAAGCCGACTAGCCCGCCAGCAAGGGCCAGGAATGCGGCTTCGGTTAAAAACAGGGAAGCCACCGCGGAGTTTCCTGCGCCCAGAGACTTCATCAGGCCAACCTCCTGGCGTCGTTCAAGAATAGTCGCGGCCATGGCGGCAGAAACAGCGAGGGCGGCAGCGAGTAGTGCGGCCAGAGTAAGGAGCAGCATGAGTCCGGAAACGCGGGAAAGGACTTTTCCCTGATTTTGTTCTACCTGGCGGATTTGCTCCACGCGCGCGTTGGGTAGCACTTCACGGAGCTGGTAAGCGATGGAGTTGGCGTAAGGCGAGCAGTACCAGCGG
>DASXJO010000558.1:0-5829 GCA_036497385.1 Candidatus Angelobacter sp.
GTGTTTGTTTTCCGCAATGCGGGAGCGTTCAGGCATGTGGATTCAGATGGCGGTTACGCCTGGGTTGAGCCGCGAGCCAGAGGAAATAATGAGCAGCATAAAGGGGAAGGGAACAATGCCCGGCCAAACGTACCGGATATCGGTTATCTGGACAGATACTATTATTCAGCCACACACCACGCTGATAATTTGTCGCTCGGTTCCGGTTACAAAGGCTTTGACGACTCGATTGCTCTGTGGAGCAAGAGCCGACTCATTGACCAGGAGTGCGGCCGCGCATGGTTAGCAAGCATCGCTGAAGCCGGAAAATATTATTCGGAACAGGCGCAGATGTTCGGAATTCAACTGGTGACCTGGAACGATTATGAAGAGGGCTCTGAATTTGAAACAGGTGTCGACAATTGCGTAAACATCACCGCGGGCGCGCATGGCTCGCAAATCCGGTGGAATCTTGAAGGTGATGAGAGCACGGTTGATCACTACACGGTCTTTGTCTCGCAAGACGGCGAGAATCTCATGCCCCTGGCGGATGTCGCCATCGGGCAGCATTCGCTCGATCTGGGGCGATTCGGGCTTGATTCGGCCAACTACACGGTTTTTGTGAAGGCGGTTGGAAAGCCATCACTCACCAACAAGATGTCTCGTGGTACGCGGATAACGATTGCTCCGGGACAATCAAGTAATGGCCCGGAGTTCGCTTTGGCCGTTACTCCTGATACGGCGCTCGCCAGCTCTCACATCACGGCTTCCATTGCTGGGCTGAATAATAGCTTCGCGCCAAGCAGCGTAATTGATTTTGGCGATGGAACCATCGTCAGCGGCCAGCTTGCGTCGACCCACGTCTACCGCCTTGCCGGATCGTACACAATCATTGCCACAGTCACCGGCAACAATGGCGCCAGCACCACGCGTACAGCTTCTATTACCATTAACGACCACCCATAGAGTGCCTAAACTGTCCCGGAAAATCCCAAAAGGAATTTCCGGAGTTCATAAAAGAAAGTAGATTGCGCAAACCCGGCATGGAATTCAGCATCTCACCTTTTGCTGGGGAGTCTTATTGGCTCCCGGCCGGTGCCGGTGCAAATGGTCGCCGCGCAAATCGGAGGAAGTATGGAAACAGGTTCTGTTTGGGTCCTCTGTGTGGCGGACAGCAGCATACGTCTGAACTACATCGCACGGGCAATCAGGAAAGCCGGCTTCAACGTAAGCACGGCGAGTTCGGGGCATAGAGCTGTCGCGATGGCAGCTATACGCAACAACATTGAAGCCGTAGTGCTTGATGAAGACATGATTATCGCTGAGGATTCAGTCGCTGAATCCATCAAGGCGGTCAAGCCTGTCCCCATTTTACTTGTATGCGATTCCGGCCCTACCGGAGGTTTTCCGGCGGGAGTCGATCTGGTGACCGCGAATGGCTCCCGGCAACAAATAGTCGCTGGGCTTATGAAGCTTCTAAAGGGCACCAAAAGTGAGCGGGCTTCCGCGGCCCTCAAATAAAATCGAGCCGACAGGAGCTTACTCGTGGTTGTTTCAGCTCCCGCAACTCGCGCTCACAATAATGCCAGGCGTTTGGTTTCTCTTCTTATCAGGCCGTAACACTCGCAAGCGCTGCGCTCCAACCCCTGCCTGTCTTTGATATATATGCGGCCTCGCGTGTATTCGATACATCCAGCCTCTTGTAGAAGTCCCGCGGCCAGGGTGACCGTAGAACGCGGTGCGCCCAGCATCGTCGCCAGGAATTCATGCGTCAATCTTAGTTGGTTGTCATCGACCCGGTCATGAGATAGCAGCAGCCAGCGTGCAAGCCGTTGCTGTATTTCGTGAATGCGATTGCAGACGGCCAGCTGGCCCACGTTGACAAACTGCGCTTGTGCAAAACAAAGCAGCCTGGTTCGCAGGTCCGTTGAACTTTCAAAGTGTTCTTTCAGCCGAGCCGTTTTCATCCTATATCCGCTGCCCGCCATTTGTATGAAGCAATCGAAAGGAATGCTCTCGGTGCACATCACGCTCGGGAGTCCAACCATGCCGTCTCGTCCAATGATTCCGACTTCCACGGTTGTGCCATTTTTCAAAGTGCTGACCACAGAGGCGATTCCGGTCTCAATGAAGTATGCATATTCGCTGGGTTGGTCCGCTTCCTGCAGGACCATCTTCAGAGGTAAAGTCACCGGTGAAAGATGCCGCTGCAAAGACTGCAGGTCTGTATTTGGTAATGATGCGAGAATCCTGTTTTCGAAATGAAGTACTTCTGCAGAAGAAGGCATTTATGCTCCTGACAACGCGGGTCCACATCTAGACCGCGCAAAGGGAGCGAAATAAGCCGGTTGAGGCAGCTTTGCGTTATGGAGATGCTTCTCCATCGCACCGCGCGGAAGAAAAGCCTAACCAGCATTATCCGTGTGGCAGCAATAAAAGAGAACCATCTGTAGTTTATTGATAAAAGAGATAGGCTGTCTGTTCTGTATCGAACACCTGCTCAGAAAGCTAACGGGTACCTGGACCGATGGTCTTGTTCCCGGCAGACGGCCTGCAGCTTAGTTGATGAGCAAATTCAACCAGGCGAAGATTCAAGTCGCTCTTGCTGGCGCCTACAAACTTGAAGCAGGCAAGACAGTAGGATTCGCGTAAAAGAGAATTCTGAACTGATCGAATATGCCAAAATCGCTCAGAAACTTGCTTCATATTCAAAAATCGCCCAGGAACCTCACTATAAAATGTTCCGCATTGAATGTGCAACCAGCTACTGTGCAAAACTACTTGGTCCTATGTCTGGTATCGAACACTAGGCTGGAGTAGCTGCCTTGTTTCTTAACTACAATTTGTTTCGGATTCGTATTGCCAGTCCCGGATCCCGACTTAGTTTTTGCGCCCTTCTTGTGATGCTTCTGCGTGCTCTTTTTGTGCGACTTAGTTTTTGATTGCGTCGTTGCAGGAATTTCTGCGCCGCTGCCCTGGCCGGTGCCGGTTCCTGGTATGTTGCCGGTGCCGGGCTGCCCTGTGCCGGGGTTGCTGGTTTGACCACCGCCAGAGTTGCTCGTCGCCTGAGCCAAGGTCACGGTGCCGCCAAGCACAATCGTACAAATTAGGATCCAGAATTTCCGCATTGCTTTTCTCCTTCAGGTGTTCGATGCATTTAGAGTGTCTGGCGAAGTGTGAGAGAACACCAAAGTACGCAAATTGGCGCTACTTAAAAATGGAGCTCACCGCTGAAACTATCCCGCATCCCGCCAACCTCATCTGGCGAGAATTCATCAACCTGAATATGCCTAGACCAACACTGCTGGTGGCGGAGCCAGAACCGGGACAAGCCCTTTCCACACGAAAATTGCTCCTTGAGACCGCCAAATTCAACGTTATTACGGCACACAGCGGCTCAGAAGCCCTGGAGTTGTTTAACCTTTTTCCTAAATTGGATCTGGTGATCCTGGTGGATGACAAACGTATCGATCCCGAAGCCCTTAGCCGGAAGATAAAAAGCAAATCCAAAGCGCCGATAGTTGCTCTTACTCCATTCATCGGGAGAAGTTGCCGTTCCGCGGACCACAATCTATCGAGCCATGAACCTGAAGCTCTGCTGGAGTTGATCCGGTCTCTGTTGGGGGATCCGCGCAAGATAGATGAAGCAGAACAGCAACAGAGAGAGGCGTAAAGAGTATGTCTAGAACGATCATTTCCAGCGGTTTGAATGTTGCGCTTCTGCGGGTTCGAAACGCGATAATCCAGCAGGCAGGCTATGCAGTGCTGACAAGCAAGGAAAGCGCGATGGTTCTGGAGATGGCGGGAAAAGACCATGTGGGCGCTGTGGTCCTATGCAGCTCCATCCCGGTGCAGCTCAGGGCAAACCTGGCCCGTGAACTGAAAAAAGTCAGGCCCAACCTGCCCGTGATAGCAATTTACTCTGACGGTGAAGATGAACAACTCCGTCCCATTGCCGATTATCTGGTCCCATCCATTCACGGTATTGCTCAACCTCTGGTTGAGGCAATCGCCAAGGCAGCGGGCGAGCCGGAAGAATTAACCGAGCTAAATGCGCGCTAAAGTCCAGCGGAAACACTCTTGAATCCCCTGTTAAACCGAATCATGGAACCCTGAATCACGGGACGCTGAGTCAACCCTGCTGCACTTCCAGGAATCCATAGTGACTGGATCAGAGGTTGCGATGAGAATATTCTTTGGTTTCATTCGCCAATTTGCATTCAGCTTTATTGTGATAATCGCGCTTGCGTGTACTGTTGCCGCACAGAACGCGAATGACAAATGCGCCGGATTACCCGATTATCAAAACCTGAAAAACGCATTGACGTCAGTGGTTAAGCAGGGCAAAGAATCCAACAGCGGAATGGGAAACCAGGAATGGGCCGCGCTGGTAAACCGCGATGGAATCGTGTGCGCAGTGGTATTTTCTGGCCCTGACCGATCCGCCGAATGGCCGGGAAGCAGGCTGATTGCGGCCGAAAAGGCCAATACCGCAAATGCTCTCAGCGGACCGAACTTTGCTTTCTCAACGGCGAACCTTTTCACGCCTTCGCAGCCAGGCCAGAGTCTCTATAGCCTTACCACCAGCGCTGCGGCAAATCAGCTCGCGGCATTTGCGGGTTCTCCGGAAGCGTTTGGCCAAACCAACGATCCTATGGTTGGCAAAGCGATCGGCGGCGTCGTGGTGTTTGGCGGTGGCCTGGCATTGTATGGCGCCAAAGGAAAAATTGTGGGCGGCCTCGGAGTAAGCGGTGACACATCCTGCGCCGACCATGTTGTGGCATGGAAAGTCCGCCACGAACTTGGGTTTGATCACGTGCCGTACGGTGTGGCGCCGGGCCAGAACGACAACATGATTCTGGACATACAGAACGGCTCAAGCGCCAGTGGATTTGGACATCCTACGTGCAAGGGCGGCAAGCCGCCCGATGAAATCATCAAGCAACTGCCTGAAAAATTTAAGACCAGCGGAAAGTAACGCTGAATAATCTTCTGGCCTTGCACAACCACGCAGCTCTGCTCTCCATCTTGCCTGAGGTAGCGATCTTCACAAGGGAAACTGCCTGTGACCGTTTTACAAGTCGTGATCGGTTTGCTGATGGTCGGCTTGGCGCTGCATGACATGTTTCACACGCTGTTTCATCCTTCAGGCCGTGGGGCGCTTGCCGAATTTATTTCGTTCCGAATGTGGCGCATATTCCGTCTGCTGTTTCCGGGTAACCACGCACGTCTTAGCATAGCTGGACCATTAGCATTCATAGCCACCGTATTCGTGTGGGGCATACTGATTGTGGCCGGCTTCGGTCTCGTTTATCGGCCATTCCTGACGTCAAGCTTTGTTATGGCTCCGGGGCTGGACATACGCCAACACCTCTCGTTTTTTGACGCTATCAACATCTCGTTGGGATCTCTAATTACCGTGGGGGGCGACTTCAATACAAACTCACGCTGGCTGCGCTTTGCCATGGGGAGCGAGGCGGTGATGGGCTTTATTCTCCTTACGGCCAGCCTGTCATGGGCTTTATCGATCTATCCAGTGCTTGAGTATCGTCGTTCAGCGGCCCATCGTCTAAGCCTGCTTTATCATGCCCATCGCACGGAGCAGCTCGGCGTTGGCTCAATTCCCGACCAGGAGACGCAACAACTGGTGGTTGCACTAGTTGCCGACATCACCAAGATTCGCAATGACCTGGCACAGTTTCCCATCACCTACTACTTTCACGAGGATGATCCACAATCCGCATTCGCCGGCTCGCTTCCACTCGCCATGGACATTGCTAATCGGGCTAACCGGCCCGAGTCCGGAGCACCCGTAAGGGTCACAGGCATCGTGCTTCAGGGGGCCATTCA
>DASXJO010000559.1:0-2120 GCA_036497385.1 Candidatus Angelobacter sp.
GTATTGCCGCTGATGGCAGGGCAAGCAGGCCTGGGGATTCTGATAGGTCTGGAACTGGAAAGGGCCGTCTTGAGGATTCCCGGTTGACTGCG
The DNA here is from genome assembly GCA_036497385.1 of Candidatus Angelobacter sp. Lineage (GTDB taxonomy): Bacteria > Acidobacteriota > Terriglobia > Terriglobales > Acidobacteriaceae > Angelobacter. The sequence continues at coordinate 93 of DASXJO010000559.1, forward strand.
CCAGGGCCGTCATTGCTGGCCATTCCAGCAATAGCGCTCCCAGTAGCAGCAATCCCCCAGTCTTCATAAGAACTCTTTTGGATAGACTAGCACGCTATTGGAACGCTTTACCCAGAGAGTCTTGTCTCATGCAAGATGAGCCTGAAGGGAAGATGGGTTTCTCATACAAGATGAGCCTGAAGGAGTGTTCCGCGATGCTGGGAATTGATCATCAGCGTGCGAACAGAGGGCAAACTGAGCCTGGAGCAAATCCGGGTGTTTCTGGAGGGAAGTAGTGAAATCGGGTTCGAAGGACAGAATCGGGGGGAGATATACGGATGGATTAACGAGACACTGCGAAATCAACACTATCAGGATTTACCACGTACCGGAAAAGGCCTGATTCGGGCCTACATCCAGAAGATGACGGGTCGAAGTCGGGCGCAGACAACACGGCTGATCGCGCAGTATTCGAAAGGCGAGGAAGTGAAGCCCAAAGCTTATCGCCGTCACCGATTTCCGAGCCGGTATACGCGGGCAGACATCGAACTGCTTGTGGCGATGGATGAGGCGCATGGAACACTCAGTGGTCCGGCGACGCAGAAACTGCTGCAACGGGCCCGGCACGATTTCGGAGAAAGGCGATACGAGCGTTTAGCGACGATTTCGGTGGCACAGCTGTACAGGTTACGTCAGAGCCGGCGATATCGGGAGCAGCGAGTGGCGTATCAGCCGACGAGGGCGACGACCGTGGCGATCGGTGAGCGGCGACGGCCGGAGCCGAACGGCCGACCTGGATACTTACGCGTCGATACGGTTCACCAAGGGGATCTGGAGGGGACTAAAGGCGTGTATCACATCAATGCGGTGGATGAGATCACGCAATGGCAAGTGGTCGGGGCGACGCCGCTGATCAGCGAAACCTATTTGATCCCAGTATTGGAAGCGATGCTGGAGCAGTTTCCGTTTCGGATACGGGGCTTTCACTCCGACAACGGGAGCGAGTTTATCAATTACACGGTGGCAACGCTGTTGAACAAGCTATTGATCGAGCAAACGAAATCGCGGCCGCGGCATTCGAACGATAACGGCCTGGCGGAGACGAAGAACGGAGCGGTGGTGAGAAAGCACATGGGCTACGGCTATATCGCGGCGCCGCATGCGGAAGCAATCGAGTCGTTCTATGAGAAATACTTCAATCCTTACCTGAATTTTCACCGGCCGTGTGGAGTGCCAGAACGAGTGATGAGTGGCAAAGGTAAGGAAAAGAGAGTGTACCGATGGTATGCCACGCCGTGGGAAATCTTGCGTCAATTGCCGGACTTGGCGCGACATCTGAAGGAGGGGGTGACGATCCAAATACTCGAACAGAAGTCGCGCGTCAAGACCGACTTGGCGGCTGCCGAGGACATGCAGAGGGCCAAACAGAAGCTGTTCACCGCAATTCAGGAGCGGAGAACAGCTTGAGGCGATGGGCAGAGTTCTTGATGCCGCGCGCAAAAAGCGCGCGCGGTAAGGTGCGGGGCGCTGCCCCGGCCCCCGCCAGGGGGGAAACCCCCCTGAGACCCCCCGCCCCCTTTCCCTTCTGTCCGATGTTCCAGAACGGTCCTCGCCGTCAAGGGTGCGCTCCAGAAAATCTTTTCAAAACCAGAAAAGATTTTCCTCCGCCGCGCGGAATCGGCGCGCCCTTGACGGCTGCGGGCCGTTCCGAAAACCTGGCAGTGATAAGGGAAAGGGGGCCAATGCAAAGGCAAAACCATCTACGCATTGAGGCGGCTCACTGCCTCCCGTTGGTCGGCCCCGAACAAGTAAACCGTCCCAAAAAACAAACATCGAAAGGAGGCCCGGCAACGGATCGCTTCGCTTCCGTCCCCAGGCTCATTCTTCAATGAGAAAATGCTGTGCGAAATCGCCACACATTCAACGCCGATGTTCTACATCCGAACATCGCCTTGTCGATTCCAAAAACGAAATAGCGACGAATCCGTGCGGCGTGGATTGAATAAGAGACACCACGGAACAACAACTGAAACCGCGGATGCCGGAAAA
>DASXJO010000560.1:0-3789 GCA_036497385.1 Candidatus Angelobacter sp.
GATACGGAATCAAAGCCCGGAGCGCCGGTCTTTAATCGTACCGTGGCGCTCAAAGACACCTGGGCAAAGAAGCAAGCAAAGTAAGCGGAAATCAGATCGGAGCCAGAGATTTGAGATACCGGATCGCAGCATTCATGTTCAGCGTGTTGGTGTCCGCAGGCGCATTTGCCGCGCAGATTACCGGGACCGTTACCAACGCCACCACTAACAAACCTTCCTCCGGCGATGAAGTGACCCTGCTCTCGCTGGCCAGCGGCATGCAAGAAGTAGCAACCACGAAAACGGATAGCCAGGGTCATTACACACTGAATGTTCCGGACGAAGGCGGGCAGCATCTGGTCCGCGTGGCGCGGCAGAGCGTGCATTACTTCAAGGCCGCGCCGCCGGGCACCACGACCGTCGACGTCACTGTGTATGACGCGGCGACGCAAGTGGAAGGTCTGGTCACCGATGCGCGCGTTTTTCACCTGCAAGCCAGTGGCGGCAGCATGGACTTGCAAGAGTCGTACATTCTCAACAACCAGTCACAGCCGCCGCGCACAAAAATCGGGAACCAGACTTTTGCCGTCACGCTGCCGGACGGCGCTCAGATGGGGGAAGCCTCTCTGATCGGGCCAAGCGGCATGCCGCTCACCGTGGCCGCTGTCCCGTCTGGAGCAAAGAATCGCTACGCTTATGATTTTGCCATTAAACCAGGACAGACACGTTTTGAAGTGACGTATAAAGTGCCGTACAGCGGGTCTTACGAATTTGCTTTCAAGCCTGAAGGACCCTTGAGCGAACTTGGCGTGCTGCTGCCCAAGAGCATGAAATTCAATGGCATTTCCGGTGGCTTCGCCCAGGATGTTGATGAAGCCGGTCTCGCCGTCTTTTTCGCCAAGAATGTGCCTGCGAATCAGGAAGTGAAATTTTCCGTCTCCGGCGAAGGATTGATTCCCACTGAGGCTCCGGGCGGCGGCAATCCCGGCCAGCCGGCGGGTGAGAGCGGCGGAGCGCCGATTCCCAGTTCATCCGGCGGCACGCGCGAGGCGCTGTGGTTTATTGTGGGCGCGCTGGTGATATTGATCGGCGGCGGCGCGTTTCTTATGTGGCGCAAGAGCGCGGGAGCAAGAGCTGCTGCAAAAGATCCGAAAGCGGCCAAGGCAGCTTCCAAAGCGCGAGCGCACGCGCAGGCGCAATCAGCTAAAGCAGAGCAGGGGGACATGCTGGACGTACTGAAAAATGAACTTTTCCAGCTTGAGACGGACCGCGTGAGCGGAAAAATCTCGCAGGAAGAATATGACAAGAGCAAAGCCGGCCTGGATACTCTCTTCCGCCGCCAGATGAAAAGGAAATAAGAATCACCGAGGATTGGCATAGCTCGTTGGGCACTCACTATTCTCTCAGGACTGATTCTCTAAACAATGATTCACTCAGGTGCGATTCGCTAGGAAACGTAGGGTGGCAGAAATAACCGCGGAAGAACTCCGGATCAGAGAATCGCCAGACCACACTGCTCCATGGCGAAGCTGGGGCCCATACGTGAGCGAACGCGCGTGGGGGACCGTTCGCGAGGACTACAGCGCCAATGGCGAAGCTTGGAAATATTTCCCGCATGAGCACGCCCGCTCGCGCGCCTACCGCTGGAATGAAGATGGGCTGGCCGGAATCTGCGATCGCCACCAGCGTCTTTGTTTTGCGCTGGCGCTTTGGAATGGCCACGACAGAATCCTGAAAGAGCGCCTATTTGGACTCAACGGTGAAGAAGGCAACCACGGCGAAGACGTGAAGGAGTATTACTTCTATCTCGACTCCACTCCAACGCACGCCTACATGAAGTATTTGTACAAATATCCGCAGGCGGAATACCCGTATGAAGAATTACTGGCGGAGAATGGCCGCCGTTCAAAGACTGAACCTGAATTTGAGCTGATTGATACCGGCGTGTTCAATGAGGATCGCTACTTTGACGTGTTTGTGGAGTACGCCAAGGCCGATTGGGATGATATCTGTGTACGGATCACGGTCGCCAACCGTGGCCTGCAAGCTGCTGAAATCCATCTGCTGCCGACTCTCTGGCTTCGCAATACATGGTCGTGGGCAGGGAAGGCAAAACCTGCTCTGGCATTCGACAAAGCTACGGGCACAATACTGGCCCGCGAAAGCGAGATCGGCGATTACCGTCTTTCCTTTTCCGATGGCGGCACACCGCTGTTCACTGAAAATGAAACCAACCGCGAACTGCTCTTCGGCGCAAAAAATTCTTCGCCTTATGTAAAGGACGCGTTTCATCGGTACGTGGTCAACGGTGAGACAGCCGCGGTGAATCCTGAGCTGAAAGGCACCAAAGCCGCCGTGCAGTACAAATTCGCTGTGCCGTCAGCTGGAGAAATTTCTATCAAGCTGCGGCTCAGTAAAGATAAGCCGGGAAGAGTCTTATCGGACGCATTAGGCAAAGAATTCGAAAATATATTTGCGGCGCGCAAGGCTGAAGCCGACGCGTTTTATTCAAACATCATCCCTTCCACCGCAGACGATGACACACGCAACGTGATGCGCCAGGCCTTTGCCGGCCTGCTATGGACCAAGCAGTATTACCACTATGTTGTTCGCGATTGGCTCATGGGTGATCCAGCGGAGCCGCCACCGCCGAAAGAGCGTAAAAACGGACGCAATCACGCCTGGGGACACATCTACAACACTGACATTATTTCCATGCCCGATAAATGGGAGTATCCGTGGTATGCAGCGTGGGACCTGGCGTTTCACTGCGTGTCGCTGGCCATGATCGACCCCAGCTATGCCAAAGAGCAGCTTGTGCTCATGCTGCGCGAGTGGTACATGCATCCCAACGGACAGATTCCAGCCTACGAATGGTCATTCGGAGACGTGAATCCTCCTGTCCACGCATGGGCTACGTACCAGGTTTATCTCATCGACAAAGCAAAGAACGGCGGCACGGGCGACACGCAATTTCTAGAGCGCGTCTTCCACAAGCTGTTGCTGAACTTTACCTGGTGGGTGAACCGCAAAGACCCTGAAGGCATGAACGTTTTTCAAGGCGGATTTCTGGGGCTGGACAACATCGGCGTGTTTGATCGCAGCTCCATCTTGCCGACAGGTGGACATATTGAGCAGTCTGACGGCACTAGTTGGATGGCCATGTATTCGCTCGATATGCTGGCAATCGCGCTGGAACTTGCGGCAGGCGATGCTACGTATCAGGATGTCGCCAGCAAATTCTGGGAGCACTTCATTTATATTGCGCGGGCCATGAATCACCTGGGCGATGACGGCCTTTGCCTATGGGACGAGAAGGAAGGCTTCTTTTATGACGTGCTGCATCTGCCGGATGGGTCACGGGTGCCTCTGCGCGTTCGATCCATGGTTGGGCTGATTCCGCTTTTTGCCGTGCAGATTATGGAACCGGAGCTGCTTGATTCCATGCCGGGTTTCAAGATGCGCCTGGAATGGTTCATTGAAAATCGCAAAGACCTTACCGAGCACATGGCCTGCATGGAAACCGAAGGGCACAAGCAGCGTCGTCTGTTTTCCATCACGGATCGCGATCAACTCAAGCGCATTCTTGCTGTCATGCTCAATGAAGAAGAGTTCCTGTCGCCGCACGGCATCCGCGCGCTATCCCGCTACCACAAAGCGCATCCTTACATGCTGGATTTTGCCGGAGCAAACCACCAGGTTGACTATGAGCCGGCGGAATCCACCACCGGACTCTTTGGCGGCAACTCCAACTGGCGCGGGCCGGTATGGTTCCCCGTGAACTTTTTATTGATCCAGGCGCTGCGTCGT
>DASXJO010000561.1:0-8897 GCA_036497385.1 Candidatus Angelobacter sp.
CCCTGATCGTTGCCGAGGCCACGAATCAAATCAGCCTTGGCGCGCGTCTTGATCGATTGCAATTCTTCGTCCGTTACATCCTGCGTTTTCAGCTTCTCAATCTCTTCATGGATTGGCCCCGCCATCTCTTGCGCGATGTGGCCCTGGCTGGGCGCGGCAAAAAAGAAAAACAAGCTGGGATATTTATTGCCGGGGAACGAGCCGCCTTGTGCGGCAATGGCAATGCGCTTGTCGCGCACCAGGGACCGATAGAGCCGGGAAGTGCGGCCTTTGGAAAGCAAGTCGGCCAGCACGTCATAAACAGGATCGTCAGGATCGCGGAAGTCTCCGCGATGGTAGCCTTCAACATAAAGTGGCTGACTGGAGTCATGAATCAAAACAGTGCGCTGCGCTTGTTGCGGAGGTTCCTGAGTTCGCAGCGGATCAGGCGCGGGACGCGCAGGAATGCGGCCAAAGTATTTCTCAATGATCGGCATCGCAGTTGCGGCCTTCAGGTCACCCACCACGGTGACAACTATGTTGGCGGGAACGTAATACTTTTTGAAGAAATTGGCTGCGTCCGTGGCGGAAAAAGCGCGTAGATCAGAAGGCCAGCCGATTACGGGGCGTCCATACGGATGCGCAATAAACGCGGCGCGCAAGAACTGCTCCAGAAGCCGGCCCTGGGGAGAGCTATCAACGCTCATGCGCCGCTCTTCATAGACGACATCGCGCTCTTTGTAAAACTCGCGCATCACCGGCTCCAGAAAGCGCTCTGATTCCAGGTAAGCCCACAGTTCAAGACGGTTTTCAGGAAACGAATAGTAGTATGTTGTCTCGTCACGGTCAGTGGATGCGTTGAGGCCGACTCCGCCCTGGCTTTCCACGATCTCACCAAACTCATTGGGGACGACATACTGTTCAGCGGCAGCTACGGCCGCCTGCCAGGCTTTTTCAAGCTCGGCGATCTTTTTGTCGTTGCGCCCAACCTCCTTCAGCCTTTCATGCAAATAAGCGGCATAGGTGGTTTCCACTTTTTCCAGCGCCACTTTTTCCGCGGGCCAGTTCGTGGTCCCTATCTCCTGCGTGCCTTTGAAAGCCATGTGCTCAAACATGTGCGCCAGGCCGGTGATCCCGAGAACTTCCTGGACGGAACCGGCATCGATGCGGGTATAGAAGGAAAAGACCGGCGCTTCTGGCCGCTCCATGAGCACGATGGTGAGCCCGTTGGGAAGCTTCTTGACGGTGATCCGCTTTTCAAAAGAAGCAATGTCCTGGGCGTTGAGGGTGAGAGCGATCGATATGAATCCGACGACAATTGCGAGATTGCGCAAACGAGAAATCTTCATAGGCTGTCCTAATCAAGGGTAAAGGGTGAAGCGGATGTTTTCAAATGAACGAATTCAAATCAACGGATTCAATTGGACGTATTTCAAATGGACGCGCCGCCGAAGCAGAAGTGAGCCGGCGATTTGATGCAAGCAGATGGTCACGGCGGCAAAATTACATTGCTGCGCGCTGGCTGTGAATGTATAACTGGGGCAATCTTTTTTGCACGCCCAGGAAAACTAAAAATGTTAAAACACCAGGAACTCCTCCAGGAGTTCCGTCTATTTGCTGAAACCGCGGCGAACGCAACGGTCCTGATGACACACATATCGCAGCGCCTGCATAGCGAATTAGCCCGCTATAACTGGGTTGGGTTTTACCTGGTGGACAAAGCCGACCCCGGAGTGCTGGTCGTGGGTCCTTATGTGGGTAGCTTCAGCCCCAATACGCGTATCCCTATCAACAAAGGATTGTGCGGCGCAGCGGCCACCACAAAGAAAACCGTTGTGGCAAATAATGTGGCGAATGATCCACGATATTTTGCTGGATCCGAAATTGTGAAGGCGAACCTGGTCGTCCCGATCCTGGCTAAGAATGAGCTGCTGGCGGAGCTTGATATTGAAAGCTACTTCGTCAACACGTTTACCAACGCTGAGCAGACCTTTGCGGAAGACGTGGCGCAGCTGGTAGGGAAGTATATGGAAAAGAAGCGCTAGGCTGAGGTCGCTGGCCGATCTCCGGATGGGCTGTTGCTTTCGTACCCTCAGAGTAACCCATAATGACATTGTTTGCTGCGCCTGCTGACTATATAAAAGCAGCAGGGCTGGGCATGTGTCCGCGCAGCCCGTGCCAAAGAAATGTCCAAGCACCAGGAATTGCTGAAAGACTTCGGATATGTAGCGCAGTCGGCGCGCACGCTGGATGCGTTGATGGAGAGCATCGTCCAGCGGCTGCATGACACCATGACGCGCTATAACTGGGTGGGATTTTACCTGGTGGATAAGACACGTCCGGGAAACCTGAACCTGGGGCCACATGTGGGCAGCTTTGATCCGCATGAAAGCGTTTCCCTGGATAAAGGGCTGTGCGGCGACGCGGCTTCCAGCAAGAAAACTGTCGTCGTAAACAACGCGGCCAATGATCCGCGTTATAAGGCTTCTTCGACGTTGGTGAAGTCGGAGATCGTGACGCCGATTTTTACCCGAGGCGCGCTTTACGGCGTGATCGACATCAACAGCTATTTTGCCGATACCTTTAACTTTGACGAGCAGAAGTTTGTGGAAGGCTGCGCGGGGCTGGTGAGCGGCTATCTGGAAAAGCCGCACTGAGTGCTTTCTGCGGCTGCAGAAATAGACCGCGCGGGCTGTTATGATGTCGCGCGTATGAAATTCCTTCGATTCGTTCTGCTCGTACTTGTCTTTACAACTTCCTCCATCGCACAAAATCCTAACCCTAAACCCAGCTTTACTCTGGAACAGGTAATGAGTTCGCCGTTCCCAACGGCGCTGACGTCGGCAGCAAAGGCGAACCGCATTGCGTGGGTGTTCGACAGCCGGGGCGAGCGCAACGTCTGGGTGGCGGACGCGCCGGACTTTGCGGGGCGGCAGGTCACGCATTATCAAGGTGACGAGGGCCAGGACATTTTTGCCGTCAAGCTTACGCCGGACGGCAACACAGTGGTGTTTGCGCGCGGGTCGGAATTGAACGGTGAAGGCCATGTTGCCAATCCCACCACGGAGATGAAAGAACCCAAGCAGCAGGTGTGGGCCGCCGATGTGGATACGGGCAAGCCGCGCCTGCTGGGCGATATGGGCTGTCCGGAAGAAGATTGCGAGGACATACAGCTTTCTCCCGATGGGCTGATCGCGGTTTGGGTGGGGCCAAAGAATCATCTGTGGATCTCCAACGTTGCCGCCGATAAACCTGCGCACCAGTTGACGGAACTGCGCGGCGAAGAGAGCCAACCGCAGTGGTCGCGGGACGGAAAGCATCTCGCGTTCAGGACAGGCCGCAAAGATCATGCCTTCATCGCGATCTTTGATCTGGCTGAGCAGCGTGTGCGATACGTTGCGCCCAGTGTTGACCGCGATTTTGCGCCGCGCTGGTCGCCCGACGGCAAGCAGTTGGTGTTCATCCGCACGCCCGGAGCGGAAGCGCATCTGCCGCTGATTCCGGTTCGTGCGCAGCCCTGGGCCATCTGGCTGGCCACGGTTGAGACATCGCTGCCGCCTAACGTGGCAAGCTTGCGTGCAGCGGGGCCGGTTGAACACATTGTTGGACGCGAGCTGTGGCACAGCGGCAAAGAGATGAACGATTCGCTGCCGCCATTTGCTGCTGAGTCGCTGAAGTTTGCAGCCGATGGGCGCATTGTTTTTTGCTCCGAGCAGGATGGATGGAACCATCTGTATGCGATCTCTACCAATGGCGGCGCGCCAAGGCTCTTGACTGCCGGCAATTACGAAGTGGAAGACGTTGAACTGGCTCCTGGAAAAACTGCCGTTCTTTACACCTCGAATCAGAACGATGAAGAGCGCCGCCACATATTCAAGATTCCGCTGGGAGCAGCGGAGATCGTGAACGGAAAAGCCATCGGGGTAAATGTTCCAATCACGCATGGCGCCACCATTGAATGGCATCCTCTGATGCTGGCGGACGGCAAGACCATCGTCTCCTTCGGCTCAACCGCTACTTCTCCGGCGATGCCTTATCGACTCACCGACAAAGGTCGCGACATGATTGCCGCCAGCGCTCTGCCAAAAGATTTCCCGTCGGACCAACTGGTTGAGCCGCAGACTGTCACGTTCAAAAGCGAAGACGGACTGGAAATCCATGGACAGCTTTTTGTTCCACGCAATCACGCGGCACAGGCTCCGGCGCTGATCTTCGTTCATGGCGGCCCGCCACGGCAGATGATGCCCGGCTTCCATTACATGTACTACTACCACAACGCATACGCGGAAAATCAGTATCTGGCCAGCCGCGGATATGTGGTGCTCTCAGTCAACTATCGGCTGGGCCTGATGTACGGACGCGCGTTCCGTGAGCCTGCCAACGCGAGCTGGCGCGGATCGTCCGAGTACAAGGACGTGGTTGCGGGCGCGCAATATCTGCAAACGCTGCCGTATGTCGATCGCAAGCGCATCGGCATCTGGGGAGGCTCTTACGGCGGTCTGCTTACGGCGCTGGCCCTGGCGCGCAACTCAGATATCTTTGCCGCCGGCGTGGATTTCCATGGCGTGCATGACTGGTCAATGTTGCTGCGTGACGACATCCGTGGGGCGGAGAGCGCGCCGGATTACAAAGAAGCGCAGAAGCTGGCGTTTGATTCTTCGCCTGTGGCATCGGCGGCCGCGTGGAAGTCTCCAGTGCTCTTCATGCACGGCGACGATGACCGCAACGTCCCTTTCTCCCAGACCACTGACCTGATCCAGCGCCTGCGCCAGCAAAACGTTGACCTGGAGCAAATCATTTTTCCCGACGAGATACATGACTTCCTGCTCTGGCGGACGTGGGTGAAGGGATACAAGGCCACGGCAGAGTTTTTTGATAGGAAGTTGAAAACGGAAAATGGTGGAAAATAATCCGGGAGAAAATCAGCCGGAAACGTTGCGCCCGCGGGATACGTTATCCCGCGGAAAAACAGGCGTTAAGCTAATTGCTCTGTTGCTGATTATTGGCGGAATCTTAGGCGCAGCGTTTGGTTTTTGGAATGAATTACAGTCCTTCAGGCAGATTCCCGCGCAACTCACCGCATTGAAGGGCCTGTTTGTAATGGTTTTTGGTTGGTCCGCATGGACCGGCTTTGATCTATGGAAGGACAAGCCAAAGGCCTTTACGAGTGCGAAGATCATTTTTCTTGCTCAGATTTTTAACTTCACGATTCCCGGGTTTTCATTTGACGGTTTTTATACCGGCCTGCGCGCCTACTTGATGTTGAGCGAACGTGCACCGTACTTGCGTTTCGGTTTCAATCTGCAGTCCATGCTTTATTTCAGAGTCTCCCCCGAAATCGATTACTGGCTTGTTGGGATTAATTTTGTTGCGGTAGTTGCTTTCTTTCATCTGGTGACCGCAGCGGGTCCCGCCAAGGCGAAACCTGATCGCTTTGGATTATTGTAAGCCAGGCGTTTCTTTTGCGCGCTGCGCTGCATTGCGTCCCAGCAAGCCAAAACCGGGCTCGCTGGGAGCAGCTGCGCGCGAATCTCCACCCCGCCACGCGAAGCGCGCGTCGGGGACCCCGGGCCTACGGCATAAGGAAGGGCTTCTTTGAGGAGCTGTACGGCACGGCTGAAGCCGTGCCCTGACACTTGTGTCGTGGACCGAAGCGCGTGAGGAATAGTGAATGGAATCCCACCGTTTCGCAGAAGCTGAAAATAAGAGCCAGCTTCTGCGAAAGGATGAAGCAATTCTCACCATCGATAAACGCTGATCAGAGAAATTGCCAGACTGCCAAAATTGCTAAAGATCGCTGAAATTGGAAGACCAGGATCAAACCGCTTCCCACCTTCACTCCCCCATTACCTAAGTAACCCTGGGGCACTGTTCTTGTGGGCACTGGAGGCGGAACTTTGGGGTACGATTGCTGCGTCCTCCTCCCAGAGAACTTGCATAGGAACGCATAGGTACCCCAAGATGCAAGAAAACCAGGAACTAGCCACAGAGGCCGCCACTGCCACCGGTACGGCTACAGCCACGAGCGATAGCATCGCCCCAGGCAGCGCCTCAGCCATGGGCTCGGCCAGCGCATCGGCGGACGCGTCAGCCACAGGCAACGCCACGGCTTCAGCCACGGCTGCTGCTCCGCGCACGTCCAGCCTTGAGTTAGTCAAGGAGCTGCCTCGGGGAAGCGTGGGCGTGGTCCATCAGGCCAGAAATCCGCAGCAAAACAGGTCGGTGGCGCTGCGCAAGTTTGACGTGCCGGAGTGGCTGGACGACGTCAATGGCGTGATCCAGAAAATATTGGCGGAAGCGAAGGCCGCGAGCGCACTGGACCATCCCAACATTGCCAAGCTTTATACATGCGGTTACAAAGACTGCACGGTTTTTATGACGGCTGAGTTCGTTGAGGGGCAGAACCTCAAGGAATTTATGGCCAAACGCCAGCCAGAAATGAGCGAAGCGCTGCAGATGGCCAAGCAGCTTTTGGGGGCGCTGGATTACGCGCACAGCAAAGGCGTGTTTCACCATTTTCTGAACCCGACGAACATTAAAGTGCTGCCCGATGGCACGCTCAAGCTGCTGGATTTTGGCTTGCTGCGCGATAAGAACCTGCTGACGCAGTCGCCAACGAAGAAGCTGGAAAATGAACCGTATCTTTCTCCGGAGCAGGTAAAGCACAAGCCGGTGACCGCGGCGACAAACATTTTTAACGCGGCCACAATCATCTATCAGCTTTACACGGCGCGCAGCCCGTTCAGCGGACCGCATCTGGGTGAAGTGGACCGCAGCATTACAGACGTGGATCCGCATCCGATGCAGATGGCGCATCCGCGCGTGCCGGAAGCGATTTCAAAAGTGGTGTTGAAGGCGCTGGCGAAAAATCCAGCGGCTCGATACGCGAGCGGCCAGCAATTCTTTGCCGCCTTGGAAGAAGCCGCAAAAGCCGCGCCGGTTTCCCGCGCCAACAGCACAGGATCCATGCCTGCCTATAAAGACAGCCCTGGACCGAATGCAAGCCAGGCGATCAAAGCTGTGCCGGGGCCCAATGCCAGCCAAAGTTTCAAGGCCATGCCGGGACCGAATGCCAGCCAGAGTTTTAGAGCCGTGCCGTCAGGCTCGGCAAGCCAGATGGTTAAAGCGCAGACGCCGGGAACGGTGGGCACAACGTATGTTGGTCCGGGGGAAAAAACGTCTGTCCGCAAGCCTGTGAGCACGGCGAACCACTGGAAGGTGGTGGCAGCTGTCGTCGGCGGACTTGTTCTGGTTGTGGTCTTAGCGTTGCTGTTTCAGCGGCATCCGGCGGAAGAAGAAGATGCGGCTGCGCCGTCGCGGTCGGCAGCGAATGCGCCTGCGCCGTTTGGTCGCAAGGCAGAACAGGCCATTGAAAAAGCAAAAGCTGCGGAAGAGAAAGCGCAAGACAGTCAGGCAGGCAGCGCTCATCCCGCACCCGCGCGCTCAGGCAAGTCAGCCAGGTACGCGCCTGCTGCTCCTGTTGCTCCGCCCACCGCGAGTGAAGGACAGTTGATTGTTTCGTCCATGCCGATGGGCGCAACGGTGGAAATTGAAGGCCGCGCAGGGCAGCAGTGGAAAGCCCCACAGACTGTCCCGGGACTGGCCGCCGGCACGTATAAAGTTACGTTCAACATGCCCGGCTATGCCACGGAGACGCGCACTGTGCAGGTCACGGGCGGCGCACGCACGCCCATCGACGTGCGCATGAGCGCCGTAAAAGCCTTTGTCACGGTAGCGAGCAAACCGACCGGCGCTGAGATTTGGATCAACGGAAAAGATACCGGCAAAGTTACCCCGATAGAGTTTTTAGTCGAGCCGGGAGCGCAAAATATTGTCGTCCGCAAGCAGGGATTTCTTGAGGCTTCCACCGATCTCAAGGTGGTGGCTGGGCAATCCGTGAATTACGCGCCCAGCCTGATGGCAGCCGGCCGCACGGACAATATTCGGCTGGTTAGCGGCGGCGGAGTCGGAAAGCTTTTAGGGAACAATGGTAACGGCTCGGGCATGGCGCGGATCGAGATTAAGACTGAGCCCAAGGGCGCGCTGGTCACGATCAACGGCACGCCGCTGCAAAAGACCACGCCGCTTGAGGTCCAGCTGGAAGCCGGCAACTATGACATCACCATCCAGAAAGACGGCTTCAAACCCATTCATGAGAGCGCCATTATTGGCATGGACGACCGCATCAAGATCGATCGGCAACTTACACACTAAGATTTTGCGATAAAGACGGATGCGGACGGCCTTGATTTTAATCACAGCGCCGTCCGTTTTTTCTTGCCCGACGCGCGTGAAGTCCCGCATCAAGGCAGAATTCCAGATAGAATAGAAGTACCCCATTCTTTAGAGAGCAGAGTCAAGTCGATTTGAATTCCAGGATTCGCAACATCGCAATTATCGCGCACGTAGACCACGGAAAAACCACGCTGGTGGACGCCATGCTGCGCCAAAGCGGCGCATTTCGCGTCAATGAGGCTGTAGTGGACCGGGTGATGGACTCCAATGATCTGGAGCGTGAGCGCGGCATTACCATTCTGGCCAAAAACACCGCGCTCTTTTTTCACGACACCAAAATCAATATCGTGGACACGCCCGGCCACAGCGATTTTGGCGGCGAAGTGGAACGCGCCCTCAAGATGGTCGATGGCGTTATGCTTTTGGTCGATGCCAGTGAAGGCCCTTTGCCGCAGACGCGATACGTGCTCAGCAAGGCCCTGGAAGCCGGTCTCCCGCCGGTGGTGGTGATCAACAAGATTGACCGTCCTGACGCGCGGGCGCAGGAAGTGCTGAACGAGCTTTACGATTTATTTATAGATTTGGACGCGCGGGAAGATCAGCTGGATTTCCCAGTACTTTATACCAACGCAAAAGCCGGAACGGCCTCGACCAGCATTGACGTTCCCGGTGAAAACCTGCGT
>DASXJO010000562.1:0-12350 GCA_036497385.1 Candidatus Angelobacter sp.
TGTCACGGCGTGGCACATGCTGGTAAGCCGTTGCGGCATCAAGCCCGGCGATACAGTGCTGGTATTGGGCGGCGGGTCAGGGATTGGAAGCATTGCTATCCAGATCTGCAAGATGTTTGGCGCAACCTGTATTGCCACCGCAGGTGACGAGAACAAGCTAGATCAGTGCAAAGACCTGGGCGCTGATCACGTAATCAACCACTACAAACAGAAGATCGGTGATGAGGTAAAAAAAATCACGAACCGCCAGATGTGTGACATCGTTTTTGAGCATGTGGGCAAAGCCACGTGGCAGGAGAGCATGAAGTCACTCAAGCCGGGCGGCAAACTGGTGACATGCGGCGCAACCACCGGCCCTGAAGCTAATTTCGATATCAGATTTTTATTTGCGCGCCAGCTTTCATTCTTGGGCTCATTTATGGGGACCATGGGCGACTTCCACGAGGTGATGAAGCACATTTTCGCCGGCAAAATCAAACCCGTGGTGGACAAGAGTTTCCCGCTGCGTGAAGTCGCAGCCGCGCATGAGCGCCTGGAGAAAAGCGAGCAGTTCGGCAAGGTTATTTTGAATCCGTAGTCACCTACTTACAGTTGACTGAAGGCTGAGGTTGAGAGCAGGCTGAAATAAGGATGAATGCGGACCACGTAGCGGCGTTTTCCGCGCTGGATCTCGCGCGGATGCTCTTTGGCGTGCTCATTGTTGCGGCCGGCGCGGTGAGCTGCCTGTTCTTTGCCGTCCGACTAAAGCTAAGAGAGTATTCATTGCTGTACTTTGGTTTGGGGGCCATGTTGTATGGCGTACGGCTGTTCATCAACGGTTCGTCAAACTACATGCAAGAACAGTGGGACTGGATAACAGAAGTGATCGCCCTGGTCATTCCCATCCCGCTGCTTCTCTTTTTTACCGCCACCATGGCAAGGCGCTGGAGAAAGCTAGCCCTGTGGTCAATTGGGATTTTCTGCGTGATCGGGGCGGTCGGCATGGCAGAGCTGTTTTTGGTCCAGAGCGAGCGCGCCACGCAGAAAGCCATTCACCTCATCGCCGTTGTCGTTATTCCTGTCTTGATGGTCTTGTTATTTATCGGCGGACGCACTGCCAGTCGCGAACAGAAAATTCTCCGGGCCGGTTTTTTTGTTTTCCTGCTGTTCATCGTGCACACCAACCTGGGGAATATCGGCATGATTTCTCATGGCCCGGACCTGGAATTTATTGGCTTTGTGACTTTCCTGGGCTGTCTGGGATACGTGGCTGCGGCCCGCACACAGCGGAATGAGGAACAGCTGCTTATCTTGAACAAAGAACTGGAAATCGCGCGCGGTATTCAGGCGAGCTTGCTGCCGGAAAAGGGTTTTTCTGTTGCCGGTCTCACTACCGCCAGCCGCTATGTTCCCGCCACTTCTGTGGCCGGTGACTTTTATGATTTCTTGCCCCAAGATGGCGGGTTAGGCATTTTGATCGCCGATGTTTCCGGACACGGCGTGCCGGCTGCACTGTCAGCTTCAATGGTCAAGGTGGCCATCACTGCGCAGCGCGACTGGGCGAATGATCCTGCCCGCGTGCTCAGCGGACTGAACTCCATCCTATGCGGCAACCTCCAGGGACAGTTTGTTACCGCCGGATATTTGTATCTTGATCCGCGACGGGGCGCGCTGGCGTATGCGGGCGCAGGGCATCCGCCGCTGCTGGCGTGGCGGAGACGGGAGCAGCGGATCGCATCGATAGAAGAAAACGGGCTCATGCTGGGCATCTTTCCTGAGGGCGTGTACAAATCTATGACAGCAGCTTTGGAGCCGGGTGATCGTTTTGTTCTTTACACTGACGGAATTACCGAAGCGCCAAGCCTCACAGGCGAGGAGTTCGGAATGGAGCGGTTCAAGGATTTCATGACACAGAACTCAGGACGATCAGCGCAGGATTTCTGCGACGGCCTGATTCAGCATGTTGCGGCATGGTGCGGAAGCAGCAGCAGAGAACAACATGATGATTTAACGCTGATCGTGGTCGATTACAAAGCCGCTTGAAAAATAAATGAATCCTACCGCTGAAAGAGCCGTTCCAGCAGAAGGAATGCATAGCCGCTTCTTCTCCGGTCCGGCGATTGTGCTCTATGTCGTTGCGGCCAAGCTGTTGCTGCATTTGTCCATGGTGGCGCGTTACGGCATCTTTCGCGATGAGATGTATTACCTGGCCTGTTCGCGGCACATGGCTTGGGGATACGTTGACCATCCGCCGCTCACGGTGTGGATCGCATGGTTTTCGCGTGTGGTGCTGGGCGGTTCACCTTTGGGAGTGCGCCTGCTGCCAATCCTTGCCGGAGCAGCCGTGGTATGGCTCGCCGGCGCGTTGACGCGGGAAATGGGCGGAGGCCGTTTTGCCCAGGGCATGGCGGCTCTGGCCGTTTTTGTGGTCCCTCTTTATTTGTTGGCGCACACCTGGCTCACTGACAATGTGTTTGAACAACTCATCTGGATGGCTTGCATCTGGCTGGTGATGCGGGCGATCAATACGGGCGATCCTCGTTATTGGCTCTGGTTCGGGGTGGTGGCGGGACTTGGATTTGAAAATAAATATTCCATCGCGTTTCTGCTGCTGGGATTGCTGGTGGGCGTGCTGCTCACGCCCCACCGCCATTTCCTGAAGAGCCGCTATTTGTGGCTGGGCGTGCTGGCGTGTGCATTGATTTCACTGCCGAATCTGCTTTGGCAGGCGCATTACCACTTTCCTTTCCTGGAACTGATGCACAACATTCGTATGACAAACCGTGATGTGGTGCGCGGGCCGGTGGCATTCGTCCTAGACCAGGCCATGATCATGAATCCGATTCTCTTTCCACTCTGGGTCGGCGGACTGATCTGGCTGTTCTTTGGTAAAGACATTTGGTCTGCCGACACACGCAGCGACAAGTCGTCGCACGATCTGGGGCGGTACCGCGTTTTCGGTTGGACTTACCTTGTAGTGCTCATCGCTTTTATTGCGCTTAAGGCAAAAAACTATTACGTTGCGCCCATTTATCCGATCTTATTTGCCGCTGGAGCAATAGGGTTGGAGCGGCTGGCTGCGGGCCGGCGCATTGGCACATGGATGCGCGGTGTCTACGTAGGGCTGGTGATTGCGGCGGGAGCGTTGCTCATGCCATTTTCCGTGCCGATATTGTCACCGGAAAACTTTCTGAGGTATCAAAAAGCGCTTGGCCTGCAACTCACTGAGATCGAGCACCAGCAGAACGGCCCTTTACCGCAATGGTATGCCGATGAGTTTGGCTGGCAGGAGATGGTGGAAAAAGTGGCACAGGTTTACAACAGCCTATCACCGGAAGAGCGCGCCCGCACGGCCATTTTTTCCAATAGCTGGGGCGAGGCAGCGGCAGTGGATTTTTACGGCCCGCGTTATGGGCTGCCTCAGGCCATCAGCAAACACAACAGCTACTGGATTTGGGGACCGCGCAACTATGACGGCAGCACAATGATTATTCTTCGGAGTGATGGCCGGGGCGACCGTGAGCATTTTCAAAGCGTACAAGCAGTGGGGCGCGTGGAACATCCTTACTCCCGCCGCGACGAATACTTTGAGATTTATCTTTGCCGCGGACTTAAAGCGAATTTAAAAGGTGTCTGGCCTGAAATGAAGGTCTTTGATTAAGGATCAATTGATTAAGGATCAATGGTCGATAATCTGCGCCCGGTCTCCCACGCGAATTCTGCCCGGAGTGATCACGGAACTGTCGAGTGCGGTGCTGCCATCCAGTTCACGCACGATGCGCAGCAGCACAGATGGATCTTGCACCTGGGTATCGGGATCAAAGGTAGTCATCACGCAGCGATCGCGCAACTTTTCCGGGTAAATGCGCACGTCGCCGATTGCGATGATGTGGCCGGGCCAATTTCGTTCTTCCAGTTCAGGGACATCGGCAAGAAGAGTGTTTGGGCGCAGGCGGCGATGGTCAATGTTCAGGTAGCGCGCCGCGCCATCGGTTGCCACAAGCAGCGGCAGTACGTCAAAGGCTCGCGGCGTTGGAATCTGCTGCAACGTCACCGGTTCGGCGGCGGCTTCGCGAACAAGCTCGAGAGCTTCGGCGGAGTTCCAGCGATGACCGTTGATTGTCGCTACGCCATCCGCATTGATGGAGCCTTGCAGGGCGAGCAGCTTTGGCCGCGAGCGCGAAGTCAGGAATCGTCCGTTGATCGTTCGGATCACCGCGATCTGGCGATCACCCGGGATACCGAACTTGGTGATTTCGGTTTCATTCAGGCGTTCGCCTTTGAGGCTCTTGATCGGATAGCGCCAGATTTCAGAGACATGCATGTGAGGTATGTTGATGATGGCGCCAGCGCGCAAGATTCAGCGGTTCAGACGGTTCTTGTCAGGCACGAGACTTTGCTAAACGTTTTTCTGCGCTACCATCACGGCCACAGGAAAGCCGTAATGGATCTTTCCATGTTCCCGGCGGGTGTTGAGGCCCAGAGCGTCGTCGGCAAGGGAATCAGCAAAAATCTTCCGCAGGCGGTCGGCATCGCCTTCGTTGGGGAACGACCGGGAGAGCAGCTCTTCCAGTTCGCTTTCCAGGCGATAGTACGAAACCTGCGGAGAGGGCAGGCCCGCTTCGCCAAACAGCGCGCCAAGCTCTTTTTCAGGCAAGGCGCGCACGTGGGAAGGATCGCGCAGCAGCTCGGCGGCATTCAACGCGTCGGCCTTTGCGGTCTCAGGAGCCATATCTGCCACCACGATCTTGCCGCCCGGCATGCATACTCGCTTCATCTCTTTGAGCGCCGCCAGCGGATCTTGCAGGTGATGGAATACGAAACGCGAGCTCACGATGGAAAAGTGCGCGTCCGGAAAGGGAAGCGCATAGACATCACCTGGCTCCCAGCTCACATTTTGCAGGCCTTGTTGCTGTTGTGTTTGACGCGCCTGCTCCAACATCGCCGGAGTCATATCGATGCCGGTAGCATGCTTTGCCACTCGAGCGAAAGCACACGCCAGCAGGCCGGGACCGCAGGCCACGTCGATCACGGTGTCATCCGGGCCGGCGCCAGCCCATTGCACAATGCGATCCAGTGCTTCCTGGTTGCGGATTGGCGCGGCGGCGGCAAATGGCGCAGCTTGGCGTGTGAACTGATCGAGAATGCGCGAGTTGTGGTAGCTCATCAGAGAGATTGTATGTCACTTTAGCTTTCGCGTACTTACTTGTGATTGATGGCTCTTCCATCGCGGTCGAACATCGGCGGGATTGACAGTCATGTTGATAAAGGGCGGTGGTGACTTTAGAGATGATTGTTAGCGCGCTGAAAGTGCTCCGCTTTCCGCGAGAGCGCCGTACAGGTCAGATACAACCCATCGCTCCATCAACTTACCGTGCTCTGTCCGGTAGATGGCGATACCCTTGAGCGTGATCGGCTGGCCGGTTGGAGCGATGCCGCGGAAGGCGCCTTTGTGTGTTCCAAGGAGTCGCCACCGCACCACAACCCTGTCACCTTCCGCGATCAGATCATCGACTTCGTATCGGGCGTCGGGTAACGCAGACCGGATCGTAGAATAGTAGTCCCGGAATGCTTTCGGACCGGTCGGGCCGTCTTCCGGCCAATCGTGGGATGTGAACTGCGGTGATATAACGTCATCTGCCAGCGCCATATTCCAGTTGACGTAAACCTCTTTGTAGAACCGGCGGACAAGTTCTTTGTTTGCGGCTGCGATCTCGTGTGTCATCAGTATCTCCTTTCGTTGAACTATGAAAGTTGACGAACGCTTACCGTCTTCAGCGAAGAGTTCAGACGAATCTTGAAGCACGATCAACGCCAAAGCCGCGACACTCAAGGAATCACCAATCGAACCACCTACCATGTATTCGATACATGTCACCGTGAATTCTTTACATTTGGGTCTCTGGACCCGAGTCCAATTTCAAAAAGTCCATCACTTATTCGACCTTTGCGCTTGTTTCCAGGTATTTCAGCGTCCTTCCCATCCTCCCCGCATCCAATTAAAATAGAACTATCATGAGTGATCATCTAGTGAATTCCGATGTCGAGCGCGAGCTGCGGACCAAGCGCTTTGAGAACACGGCCGGCAATCCCGACGATGCCCAGCACTTGAAGAACGTGCTGTTCGGCAACGAGCAGCCGCAAGGCGTGATTCTTACCTCGCTTGATAACGTGGTCAACTGGATGCGCAAGAGCTCCATCTGGCCTATGACATTTGGCCTGGCCTGCTGCGCCATTGAAATGATGGCCATGGGTGCGTCGCGTTTCGACGTTGCGCGTTTCGGCGCTGAGGTGTTTCGCCCGTCGCCCCGCCAGTCTGACCTCATGATTATTGCCGGCCGCGTCTCGCAAAAGATGGCTCCGGTGATCCGCCAGCTGTGGGAGCAGATGCCCGAGCCGAAGTGGGTGATCTCCATGGGCGCCTGCGCGACCTCCGGCGGCGTATTCAATAACTACGCGCTCGTCCAGGGTGTAAACCAGATCATTCCCGTGGATGTATATGTGCCCGGCTGCCCGCCACGCCCTGAGCAGTTGATTTATGCCATCACGCTGTTACAGGAAAAAATTCAGAAAGAGCGCGGAACGTTCAAACGGGCGCTGAATTTGGCGTAGAAAACCAGCCGTTGGCACTTAGCTCTTAGCCTTTAGCTTTGTCTGGTGGACCGACGTCCTGCGTAGATCCCGTGGTTTGTTTGCAGAGTAAGATCATTTCTAAATGCTCCCTGAAATCTCTATCCACCCTGCGCTGAAAGCGTCTGTCCCCGATCTCGCACTCGGCGGCCTTTCTGCGAATGTCAGAGTTGAAAAGCACAACGAAGCTCTCTGGCGTGAAATCGATCAGCATCTTGCCCATCTGATCGCCACGATCAAGCCTGAACAGACTAATACCATCCCGCAGATTGCTGCCATGCGTAGCGCGTACAAAGCTCTGGGCAAAGATCCTTCGCGCTATCGCGGATCAGCGGAAGCGCTTTTGCGCCGCGTGCTTTCCGGTAAGGGGCTTTACCAGATCAACAGCGTGGTGGATATCAACAACCTTGTTTCACTGGAATCTCTGAATCCGGCGGGCACCTACGATCTGGAAAAGATCACGGCCCCGATTGAACTCCGTATTGGGGCCGTGGCTGAAAGTTATAAAGGAATCGGCAAAGACCTGATCAACATAGAAAGCTTGCCGGTCTTTGCCGATGCTGCGGGCCCTTTTGGCAGTCCCACCAGCGATTCCGAGCGGGCGATGGTCAGCCTGGAAACCAGAAAAGTCCTGATGGTTGTTTTCTCCTTTACAGGTCCGGACGGGCTTGAGCTTTGTTTGCAGCGCGCCAGTGAGCTCCTTCGTCGGTATTGCAGCGGTGAAGGAATTGAAACATCTCTGGTGATCTGATTTTCCGGCTGCGCTTACGTGCATGAGATTTTGTGCGCGGCCATAGCCTTCTTGATAAATGCCTCCACATCGTCGCTCCAGGGCTTCTTAAAGCTGGCAGGCCAGCCTTCTGGGTCAGAGTAGAGTTTGTTCAGACCTTTTTGCACGTCGGGATCACCGCCGGTGAATCCGCGAGTAAAACTTGACCAACGCTCCGCCAACTGGCGCGCCTTTGCGCTGCCGGGATCTTCATGGCTGCTGATGGCGGCTTCCACGTCCCGGATTAGGTCATTCCAGTCCTGCGTCACCTTTGCCTGCATTTCCGGAGTAAAGGTTTTCGCCCGCTCGGCGATGTTTGCCTGCGCTTCTTCGCTGTAATACTTTTTCGTCCATTCCATAGCGGTTTGCCTTTCCATTGCCTCAATAATTTTTTTCAAGGCCTCAAGATCGGGGGCGCGATTGGACGTAAGAGAACGCTCCGCTTCTTCAATCGCCTGAATGGCGGCTTCCAGTTGCAGACGCTTCTCCAGCAACAGCCGTCTTTGCAGCCGGAGAGTCGCTGCCAAGTCCAGATCGCTCCCATCCAGCAGGTCCTTGATTTGCCTAAGTGGCAGGCCAATGAACTTGAGCGTGACGATCTGCTGCAGCCGTCCGAAATCGCGTTCGCCATACAGGCGATAGCCCGCTTCCGTGCGTCCGCTGGGCTTAAGCAGCCCCAGGCGGTCATAATGGTGCAAGGTCCGCACCGTTACTCCCGCTTTTTCCGCAAAATCGCTCACTCGGTACATCAATCTGCCCTCTCAGGGAATAGTGGGGTATGACGTAAGGTCAGACGCAAGCTTTTGTTTTTATCCCCTCGCTCCACTCGGGATTAAAAACAGCCGGGGCATCAGAACACCAGCTACTTGCATCCAAACACCTTTACGGCAGGTCCCTGTCCCCCTATGCGGAATTTCAAGTTTAGTCTTCTAGTCACGTTGTTGAGCTGCTCCATGTTTGGGCTGGCGGCCAAATTGCGCCAGGTGGCGCTCATCGACTTGCCGGGGAGCCCCGGTTTCAGCCAAGTGACAATGGCCAATGGCCAGGTTGTGATCACCCGGCCCGGGACCAATACCATTGAGGTTTTCAGCCCGATCAAGCGCCGCATCGTCGCCCGTATATCGCAAATCAACGACCCGCGCGGTATCACTGTGGACAACGATTCCGGCACCATGTACGTTGCCCTAGCCGGTAACAACAGCATCGCCGTGGTGGACACGCGCAACTGGAGCGTGGAAAAAGTAATACCGGTGCAGCATCGCCCGGAAAAGCTTCTATGGGTGCCCCAGACAAAAACTCTTTATGCCACCAGCGTGCTGGACCGCACCCTGAGCATCATTGATCTTCGTCTCAGCGCAGAGACACAGGTACTGGACCTGAATGCGCTGCCGCAGGACATGCTCTATGACGGCGCTCGCCAGGTTTTGCTGCTGACCTTGCAGGATCTGGGCCAGATCGCGTCAATTGATCACAGCAACAAAATTATCGGCCGGTATAAAGTTGTCGCCTCGGAACCTACGGGACTGGCGCTCGACGAACAGCGTCGCCGTCTTTACGTCGCCGTCCGCTATGCGGTGCTGGCGCTGAACGCCGATACCGGCGCTGAAGTCGCGCGGATCCCTGCTCCCGGCGGAACGGATGCCCTGGTGCTTGATCCCGGCGGCAACCTGCTTTATGCTGCGGCAGGCGATGGCTCCGTGCTGGCCATTGATCTGAACCGCAACGTGGTTGACCACGAACTGCCCACGGACGTAAAAGGCTACAGCATTGCGTATGATCCGGCGCACAAGATGATCTTCCTCCCCGGCGGACGCGAAGGCCGCTCCAAGATGGTGATCCTGAGCCCTTCAGGCGTAACGGAAACCAACCGTTTGCAGAATGCCGCCAGCCCCATTGAGGCTACGCCGCAGAGCGCTGCACAAACTGCCATGAAGAAGTAATTTCCACGGCGCGAATCGCTAGATCTCTCCCCGGAATCCGAAGTTGTTTGTCTGTTCAGGTACTTTCGACCTGTCTTCGCTGGCCTGCGGATACTCTCCTCATCCAAAATCTCCTATCCGTCGGCCTCAGCATGGGATAAATTCTTGCATGAGCCCGGAGATTGACTGACCGGACCGTTTTTCCTCCCCTTTTGTACACGAAATTTCTCATGTAGTAGTTGTGTTTACGCGTCGAGAATCCATCGATTTTTTATAGAAAGTTACGAACCGAGGGGGGACTATGAAGAACTGGGCAATAATCGTTATTTTTCTGGCTGCCATGGTGTTCAGCGCAGCTGCGCAACAACCGGTAAAGTCTCAATCAGCAATCATTAATCCAGCGGGGCCCAACAGCTTTGCTTCGGAAAACCCGGCCTTGCAGCCGCCCCCAAACAGCCTGGACAGCCCTGCTGCATCCCCTCAGGCCGATCTGAAAAAGATGGCTGGGGAATTGAACGAACACCAGCGCGACATGATAGAGCAGCACAACCAGCAACTGAAGGAACATTTCACCACTCTGCAGCAGGCTGGCGGCTGGCAGAGAGTTTTCCTGACCCAACTTAAGCTGCAGCAGCTGGATGATCCCAACGCAACGCAGCAATTGAACGCTTCGCAGCGGTTCATCACCAAGTTCGTTTTCTGCGATCATCCGCTTATTGCGGGGCAGACTTCTGAATTCCAGACCTCTACGAATAACTTCCGTCTGGGCACAGTGAGCAGGCAATTTCCCGTGGAACCGATGGCGTCGATCATTATCAACGGCTGCAGTTTTGGACCAGAGACAGGCGAGGTCAGGCTGATTCTGAACCAGGATTCCGGCAGCTTTGTGTCATTGCAGGTCAGCGACTGGAGTGACAGCAGTATCTTCGCGACACTGGGCTCCAATCCTGGAATCTCTGACAAGGAAGCTCAATTGGTGGTGGTTCGCAAAGACGGAACGCAATCGAATCCAATGACGGTCCAGTTTTTTCAGCACCGCATGTTCCACGTCACCAGCTTCGATATGGCGGCGGACAGGTCAAAGCTGGAATTTTAAAGATTAGCGGGCAATGGAGTGGTCGCTCTCCTGCGCGTATGTTCGCGGGAGAGCGATTTGGCTTTGCGGTTCCGTCTTGAAGCTTCCGTCTCTCATCTCTGAGCACGAGATGCACGCGATATTGCTATAATTTCCGCAAGTTCTCGTCCTTCCACTCGCAAAAGGCGGATTTATGAAAAAATCAATGGTTGTTCTTTTTCTCCTCATGAGCACATTTCTGAACGCAGAAGATAAAACCGCCGGCACCGCGAATACGCCTGCTCCGCCGCCACCTCCAGTGGCAAAGTCCATCCACACGGAAAACCCTATCAATGGCGGCAAGCTGGTGGATGATTACCGCTGGTTGCGCGACAAGTCGAATCCAGAAGTCGCGCAGTACCTTGAAGCCGAGAACGCGTATGCCGAGGGCGTGATGAAGCCCACCTCCGCGCTCCAGCAAAAGCTTTATGACGAGATGGTGAGCCACATCAAAGAAACCGATGTGAACGTCCCATATAAGGACGGCGGCTATTTTTATTATTCCCGCTGGGAAAAAGGGAAGCAGTATCCCATCTTCGGTCGCAAGAAAGGAAGCGTGGAAGCGGCGGAAGAGATCACGCTGGACCAGAACGAGCTTGCCAAAGGCCAGCCCTTTATGTCGCTGGGCGCCTATGAAGTGAGCGATGACGGCAACCTGCTGGCTTACTCCACGGACAACACAGGTTATCGCCAATACAAGCTATACGTGCGCGATCTGCACTCCGGCAAAGACTCTGAGGTGATTGCCGACAGAGTAGGGTCGGTGGCCTGGGCCAATGACAACAAGACATTGTTTTACACGGTGGAAGACGAGAAGACCAAGCGCCAGTACAGGCTATACCGGCATGAGCTCGGGACTGCGACGGCG
Organism: Candidatus Angelobacter sp.; assembly: GCA_036497385.1. Lineage (GTDB taxonomy): Bacteria > Acidobacteriota > Terriglobia > Terriglobales > Acidobacteriaceae > Angelobacter. Next base: position 11,280 of record DASXJO010000562.1, read on the forward strand.
AAAGACGATCTGATTTACGAAGAAAAAGACGAACGTTTTAACGTGGGTGCGGCAAAATCACGCAGCGACAAATACATTTTTCTCCAGATCGGCAGCCATACCACGTCTGAAGCGCGATACCTGGACGCTTCAGATCCCAAAGGCGAGTGGACGCTGATAGTTCCGCGCCAGCAGGACGTGGAATATTACCCTGACCATCACGGCGACCAGTTTTTGATCCGCACCAATGACAAAGGCCGGACTTTCCGGCTGGTGAGCACGCCGGTGAGCGCGCCGGGAAAAGAGAACTGGAAAGAAATTCTTCCCGTCCGGCCAGACGTGATGTTGAATGACATTGAAGTTTTTGAAGACTTCTATACCCTGGTGGAGCGCGAGAACGGTTTGCCGCAGCTTACCATCGTAAATTTTGCGGATGGCGCAAAGCAGCGCATCACGTATCCCGAGCCGGTGTACACGGCTTCGGTCCAGGTAAATCGCGAATACAAGACCAAGAAGCTGCGTTACGCCTACCAGTCATTGGTCACGCCGGCATCTGTGTTTGATTATGACGTGGAGAAGCATACGTCCACGTTGCTGAAGCAGACTGAAGTGCCTGGGTACGATCCTAAAAAATATCAGTCTGAGCGCGTGTGGGCCACCGCCAAAGATGGCGTAAAGGTCCCCATATCTCTGGTGTACCGCAAAGATCTCAAAAAGGCTGACGGTTCCAACCCGATTTATGTTTATGCCTATGGTTCTTACGGCGCCATTCTTCCTGTGACGTTTGGTTCAACCCGGCTTTCATTGCTGGATCGCGGCATGGTGATGGCGTTTGCCCATATCCGCGGCGGCGGCGATCTGGGCAAGCCCTGGCACGATGCCGGTCGGATGATGAACAAGATGAACACGTTCACTGACTTCATCGCCTGCACCGAATACCTGGTGGCAAACAAATATGGCTCGCGAGACAAGATTGCCATTGAGGGCGGATCGGCAGGCGGACTGCTCATGGGCGCGGTGACAAACTTGCGTCCTGATCTGTTCAAGGTTGTGGTGTCGCACGTGCCGTTCGTCGATGTGATGAATACAATG
>DASXJO010000563.1:0-3641 GCA_036497385.1 Candidatus Angelobacter sp.
CTGGGCCAGCATATTGCCCCAACTTGGAAATGGCTCGCCGATCCCCAGCCCAAGAAATGACAGAATGACCTCCGCCAGAATGAACTGCGGAATCAAAACGGCCATCTGCGTTAGCAGCACGCGAAACGTCAGCGGCATCAGATGCCGTCGAAGCAGGTACGCGTTAGACGCGCCAAAGCCTCGCGCGGCCAGCACAAAGTTGCGCTCACGGGCACTCAAAATTACGCCTCGAACCAGACGTGCAGGACGGCTCCAGCCGACAATCCCAATCACCGAAACCACCAGCACGAACGCCGTGACCGGACTAATCTGCAATGGCAGAAATGCCCGCACGGCAATCAGCAAATAGAACCACGGGATGGTGATAAAGATCTCGGCAAAGCGCATGGCAACATCGTCCAGGCGCCCGCCATACATTCCCGCGATCCCGCCCAGCAGCAAGCCTGTAAAGGCAGAGAATGCAGCGGCCACAAAACCCGCGAACAGCGATACCTGACCGCCATAGAGCAGACGAGAAAACTGGTCGCGGCCAAAGCCGTCTGTTCCCATAAGAAAAAGATTGGCGGGAGCTGGAACGCCAAACAGATGTCGAGTGGAAGAAAACATTCCGAGAATGGTGTATCTGTCTCCCTGCGGAAAAAATTCGATCCCGGCCGGCTGTGAGCAATCCTGTTGATATTCATCTAGAGTATTCGCCGCCGCTTTGGTGACATAAACAAACGGCCGAAAATGAAATCTCCCCGAGCAATCCACAAAATGCAGGCGCGTGGGCGGAGCGTATGGATGCTCGCGCTCCTGCGTCTCAAAGCTATACGGCGCGATAAATCCGGCCAGCACGACCACGGCATGGATGGCGAGCAGGAACCAGATGGCCCAGGTCAGCCTCAATCCCGAGCGGAGCGAGGGATCGCTATTGCTGAAAATGTTTTTTGGGTTAATAGTGGAACCCTCAAGAATCCTTTTGGCAATAGGGTTCCCTCGTTGCGCTCGGGATTGCACAAGATTCTTCATGCCTGCCTCCTGATCCGCGGATCAAAGGCATAGAGCAGCACGTCACCCAGCAGATTGCCAGCAATCAGAAATACCGTGGAGAGCATGACAGCGCCAATCACCACAAAAAGATCACGCGCCAGAATGGCTTCCAGCAGCAGCGGCCCAATACCAGGCCAACTCATCACCACCTCAATTAGAAGCGACACGCTCAGCAGCAACGCCACCGAAAGTCCGAAGAGTGAGATCAACGGATTGGCCGCCGCCGGCAACGCGTAGCCGAAGAGCAGTTTGAAGCGCGGCAATCCATGACCTTCAGCGGCGCGCATGTAAGAAGATTCCAGCACTTCGCTGACGGCGGCGCGAACGTGGCGCAGAATCATCGTCAATGATCCGATCACCATTGCAGCCACCGGCAACACCATGTGCCAGCCCAGATCGCAAAGCCACGCCCATGTTCCCTGGTTTTGCGGATTAATGGACGTCATGCCTCCGACAGGAAATATTCCGGTCTTCAAAGCAATTAACAGAGCCAGCAGAGCGATGAGTACGTCGGGCAGGGCAAGCAGAGCGGAAGTTCCTCCGGAAAAAAACCGGTCAGCCCAGCGGCTTTTCCATCCCGCCGCCAGAACTCCAAGCGGCACAGCGATCAGCCATGAAATCAGCAGCGCCGGAATGCTGAGCAGCAGAGTGTTGCGCGCCCGAGGCAGCAGCAGCGTGGAAGCGGGCGTGTTGTACGCGAACGAGTAACCAAAGTCGCCCCGCGCTGATGATTTCAACCACTGCCAATAGCGCACCGGCAACGGCTGGTCCAGACCATATTGGACACGCAGTTGGGCGATCGTCTCTGCCGATATCTGCGAGTTCACCCGGATCTCACTCAGGAAATCTCCGGGCGCAGTCTGGAACAGAAGAAGCATCAGAATGGAAACGCCAAACAGCATCAGCAAACCGTGAGCGGCGCGGCGCGCAAGATAGCGGATCATACCGTTCATACCGTGGCCTCCACTCCCGGCGCATGCAGCCGTTCACTGGCTTCCACCAATTCCCGCGTGGCCGGATGCACACTCTCGCCGAGTTTCTCCGGCGTCGTGCGCTCCACAATCCGGCCGGAATCCATCATTACAACTTCCTGCGCAAACAGCGAAACAAAATTAAGGTCATGTGAAATGTAGAGATACGTGAGCCCGTGGCGGGATTGCAAATCGATCAGGAGACGCATCATCTGAGCTTGCAGTGGCATGTCCAAACCGGACAGTGCCTCGTCCATGATGAGCAGTTTGGGTTCTGAAGCGAGAGCGCGCGCCAATGCAAGTCGTTGACGTTGTCCGCCGCTGAACTCACCAGCCAGACGCGATGCCCAATCTGGATCAAGCCCAACTTCTTCCATCAATTGCATGGCCCGTGCGGTGCGCTCTGCTTCAGACTTCCATCGGGCGATCTCGAGCGGCTCCGCCACAACCTGGCGGGCAGTGAATCTGGGGTTGAGCGACGTGGCGGCGTCCTGAAAGATCATCTGCACAGGGGGTCGCGCGCCAGCTTTGTTCTTTTCGGCGTGTCTGCCGTCCAGCAAAATCTCGCCGGCGTCCGGCCGCTCAAAACCAGCAAGGCAGCGCGCCAGGGTTGACTTCCCTGATCCAGATCGTCCCAGCACGGCCACCGTGGAGCCGGAGGACAGTGTCAGATCAATTTCATCCAGCGACTGCACGACGAACTCTTTGCGCGACAGCATACGCTTCTGGACAAATCTCTTGCTTAGCCCGCGAACTTCCAGCAGCGGCGCGGCACTGTTCATACCGCGCTCTCTCTGCGCTACTTTTGCCAGACCCCTTTCCGGGAACAGAATGCCCTGAACATACTCATCGGCGCTCGCCTGCAGTTTTGCCATTGTGCCGCGCGCGACTGCTTCTCCCTGGTGCATGACCACGATCTTCTCTGCCACCGCGGCAAGTGCCCCGGCGTTATGAGTAATGAACAACATGGCCAGGCCGAGATCGCTCTTGAGCCGCTGCAACAACTCAAGGATGTCCGCCTGGGTGGCCGCATCTAACGCGCTCAAAGGTTCGTCGGCAATCAGGAGTTTGGGACGGCAGATGAGCGCCTGGGCAATGGCCACGCGCTGCCGCTGTCCTCCACTCAATTCGTGCGGATAAGCGCGCAAAATACGCTCAGGATCGGGAAAGCCAACCCGGTGCAGCATCTCATGGCAGCGCGCGTTCACTTCCGGTCGCGCAAGTTTGCCGTGGGCGCGCAACACATCGGCAAGCTGCTGCCCTAAAGATAAAACCGGGTTCAGCGCCAACGCAGGCTCTTGCGAGATCAGCGCAATTTCAGCGCCACGCAGTCTTCTTAATTCGGCAGGAGAAGATTCCGCCAAGCTGCGGCCGCGATAATCAATAGTTCCTGAAACTATCCGCGCGTTCCTGGGCAACAGCCGCATAACTGCCAGCGCCAGTGAACTCTTGCCGGAACCTGACTCGCCCAGCACACCGACGCTCTGTGCGCCGGCGATCTCAAGATCAAGATTGCGCAAGGCACGGACCACGTTTCCGCCGGTGGCGTTATAGTCAACGCTCAAAGCGGATACGCGCAGCAATGGCTCGGGTTTTGGCAAGCCCAGGTCGCCGGAAGTCAATGTCTGAGTGCGCTCT
>DASXJO010000564.1:0-2825 GCA_036497385.1 Candidatus Angelobacter sp.
GGACTTACGGGTGTAGGCCATTACTTTGGCGCGTGTGGTACCCAGGTCTTTGATGCCTGGGTACAGGAAGTTCCAGAGGGGGGATGCGACGCCCCCTAAAGTGTTGGTGCCAGCAGGGTCGATGTCTGACCGGCGGACACCCACCTGATTGTAGTATGGTTCTTGGATTAAAATAATGTCAGCAGGGGGCTCAGACGCTAACAGTGCGTGCGTGAAGACATTACTCCGCCGCATGTTTACGCTCATGATGCGGATACTATGCATGGGGAGGGGGTCCTTGGGGGTTGGCGGAGTTGCGGCCGGGGATGCGAAACCGGGCGCGATCGGGGCAGGAGATGTCGAGGGCGTGGTGGCCAGTTTTGCGACAGTTAAGGCACTTGAGAGGGCAGTTGCATGTGCCGTGCTCTGTGTGTCTGTTTGCTTTGGGGCAGGCGGTTGGGTGTTCCGAGGCAGGGTGGGCGGCGCCGCAGAGATGGCATCGGACTGCATCGCGTTTGAATTGGCAGGCTGCATCGCCAGCGGTGTGGCCGAGGCGGTGGCAGCGGGCGCATTGGCGGAGAGGAGGTCGGGATTCAAACCGGCGGGTGAGGGCCCTCGCGCCGAAGACGCCAATGGGGGATTGAAGGATGTCTCTAGTGAGGGACCCTTCTGGGTCGTGAATTGAGAAAGTTAGGGAAGCGTACCTGCCCGAGATCTCCTCAGGGCGGAGGAGCCATCGGGGAGGCATGACAAACTGGATGTTTTCTAGGATGGGGTTGAGGCGGAGGGCCGCTTCAAGAGCCGCTTCTGAGAAGATGTTGCCATCGTCGTCGGAGGTGGGGACGCCTGATAAGAGGACGCGGGACCAACCACCGACGGGGGCAAGAATGCCTTCTGGGAAGGGGCCGAGGAGGAAACGACTTACTTGTTGGATGCGGCTGAAGGGGATGTTGCCACCAAAAACGTAGACAAAGTTGTTAGTGTGGGCAGCCCAGCGGCCGAAAAGCAGAGGGATGTCCGATTTGGCTCCCTTGAGAGCCTGTTGGACTTGCGCCACAATGCCGTCGGCGGAGCGGCGGGTGGCTTTGGGTTCCGAGGGGAGGGCGGGGCGTTGGACTGTGATTTCCGTGCTCTTGGGGGCCGGAGGTTTAGACGAAGACGGGGTTGGGGCATCGGGTTTGGTTTTGGGTTGGGTCGGAGCGGCCGGAGTGGCAGCTGCGGATGCGTAAGAAGAGGTGGTGTTTTTACCTTTCCTCTTGTTGCGCGTGACCGAGGTGAAGGCAGCTTGGGGGGCCTGAGGTGGGTTGGCGATGTTTTGGGCCGTGGTTGGAGCGGGTGCCGTGGGAGCAGAGGGCCCTGCACGTGGGGCGGGTGCTGGGTGGGTTGGAGGGTGGAAATTGAAAGAGTAGGGTCCTTTCTTTTCCAGGGCCTCCAGGCGCTGAAGGACCTGGGTCAACAGCGAGCTGACGGAAGCCGGGGAGTAGTCGGAAGTTGCCGGCTCAGGGGCCGGGCGACCAGGGGGTTCATTGCGAGCTGGGCGCTTGGCGCGCGGGGTCCTGGAGACGTCAGGAGGGACAGAGGAAGTGGACGAACCTTCTGAGAGGTCCATGTCTACCTCACTGTCTGATGATTCGACGAGGATGCGTTTGCCGAGTGAGGATTCTGAACGGCGTGGGGTTGGAGTGGGGGACTTGGGGGCCAATTTTCTGGTTTTAGCCCTAGAGCGGCTCTGGGCAATGCGGAGGTCGGCGGTGATTTCAGCATCCTTGGATGCTTTGGCGATGAGTTCGTTGAAGCGGTTCTCGCGCCATTTGTCGACTTCGGCGTCAAGAACGGGTTTGAGGCTGTTTTTGGCTTTGCGGAGTTCCTCGAGGCGCCACTTGTCCAGCTCCTCGAGGAAAGCTTGCTCCCGGGAGAAGACGCTGCTAGCGGCTTGCACTATGGACTTGAAGAGGGTGTTATTGGTATCTGAGAACTGGGGGGACTGAGTCAGTTGGGCATGTAAGGCGGGGGAGAGAGCAATGGAATCATGTCCTTCGCCAATGGCGATGGCGCAGGCGGAAGCCAGAGCAAACCACTCGAAGCCCGGACAGACGGCTCCCTCTTTGGGGCCCGACTTGAGAACCGTGCATGTAAATTCGAGTGCGTTGCGGAGAGTTTCCTGTTGAGTAGGCTCGCTAGGTTGAACTGGACCGTCGCTGAGCTGGATGGGGGGGGAAGCGGCCTCGGTCTGTTGGGATCCCAGAGGGGCAACAGCCGAGGTCGGGGGGTTATCGGGGGGAGGGGGGTCAGAGGACATAGCGGAGATATCAAATGCTTGTAAGCAGGTGGTGGTTTAGGTTCAAGGAGCCTGTCCAGCTTCACCATTCGTGTCATTAGCCTTGGGACACCCGGACGTACTTGCTACCCATTTAAGACGCTCACCCTTTCAATCAGATAAGGCATTTGTAGATGTTCACGCCTCGCCGCCTTGACTGCACGCAGAATAAGAAACAAGGCTGAACATGCCGGCCAAGATGCGGGCTGTTTGTCGTTAAGGGAACCGTGACGCTTTGCTCCACCTCAAGTTTCAGACAGCGACGAAGGCGTACTTTGGTCGCTAGCACGCAAGCGTAAAGTGGGTCGTGTGCTTCCCTGAAGTGGCAACCGGAAAGGAAAATACAAAGATGCCATTACGGTGTCTCATGGCGCAAGTGAACCACAGACCCCATGACGGTTGGATTAGGTCAAGATCACCTAAGTTCAAATATATAGCAAACTTGTTTCCATTCGACGGAACATGAATCAGATGAAGGAGACCAATGATTCCAAAAAAAGCAAAGAAAAGTAGTGGGTAGTAAGTAGAC
>DASXJO010000565.1:0-3898 GCA_036497385.1 Candidatus Angelobacter sp.
TTGTAATAGCTTCCTCAATGACTGTTTCCGCCAGTTCGGCATCACGGTGGTCCCAGCGGATGGCGACCCGATCCTGCAGCTGAATCGGCAGAAATTTGAGGCCTGCGTCCTGCGCCTGTATGACCCGGAAGCCGACAGCATCTTGAGAGCTGCGCGCAATTCGCCTTCTAACCGGCGGCTGGTGATCTATGGCATAGCACGAAACACGCAGGAAGCGCTTCGTTATGCAAGCTATGGAATCAACGCCGTCCTGGACGAACCGCTGGATCGCCAGAGCGTGCTGAAGGTAGTCCGCGCCACGCATCTGCTGGTGATCCATGAACTGCGGCGCTATGTACGGATTCCGGTTTCCGCTCAGGTGGAATTTGATGTCAATGGCAGGCCCATCATCGGAACAGCCGTGGAAGTCAGCTCCGGAGGCATCTCCATACGCTGCCTTGCGCCGCTGCCCAAATCTGATCCTATTCGCCTTACCCTCACGCTGCCCGGGATAGAGAAGCAGTATGTCCGGGCGTTTGTATGCTGGTACCGCGACAGCGACAAAATCTATGGGATGCGCTTTGATCCCACTGACGAACGACGGCTTAAGGTCCGCGGCTGGATCGACCAATATCTGGAAATCGTGTAACTTTGGAATACTCCCACCGTATAACATTCTGAGCAGGAACTTTTTCAATGCAAACAATTGAACTCATGAACGTCCGTAAATCGTATGACCAGTTTGTGGCCGTAAATAACCTCTCCTTCAGCATTCCACAAGGAGGCGTTTTCGGTCTTCTGGGGCCGAACGGTGCTGGCAAAACCAGCACAATCCGCATGATGATCGGCATCACCGCGCCCGATTCCGGCCAGATCAATCTTTTTGGCAAGCCTTTTGAGCGCAAGAGCCTGAACAAAGTCGGCTATCTGCCGGAAGAGCGCGGGCTATACAAAAAGATGAAGATCATTGACCAATTGGTCTTTCTGGGTGAATTGCATGGCATGACCGCCGCTAATGCGCGACAGCAAGCCGTGCTCTGGTCCAAGCGCCTGGAAATAGATGCGTGGCTGGAGAAAAAAGTGGAAGAGCTCTCCAAGGGCATGCAGCAGAAGATACAGTTTATCGCCGCATTGCTGCATGATCCTGACTTCATCATCATGGACGAGCCGTTTTTCGGGCTTGATCCCGTCAATGCCACGCTGCTCAAAGACGTAATGCTGGACCTGAAGAAGCAAGGGAAGACAATCCTGTTTTCAACCCATCGCATGGACCAGGTGGAAAAACTTTGTGACAGCATTTGCCTCATCAACAAAGGCAATGCCGTACTTCAGGGGGATCTCAAGACCATTAAGTCCGGCTATGGCAAGTGCAACGTCCAAATTGAGTATGAAGGCAATGGCGATTTCCTGGAGAAGAACCCGCTGGTGAGCGCTTACAACAATTATGGCAATTACGTTGAAGTGCGGTTGGCGCCGGGAGCGGACGCGCAGCAGTTGCTGCACATGGTGGCGGCAAAATCACGGGTCAACAAGTTTGAGGTGATGGAGCCATCGCTGGAAGAAATCTTCATCAATACGGTGGGAAAAGCCAATGCATAATACTTTCATTATTGCCAAGCGGGAATACCTGGAGCGGGTGCGTACGCGCTCGTTCGTGATCATGACGTTCTTCATTCCAATGCTGATGTTTGGCGCCATCCTGGCGCCCACCCTGCTGATGAACCGGACTTCCGGCGAGGCCAAGCACATGGTTGTAGTGGCCGCGGACCGCGATACTGCGGAGATGATCCGCAGCAGCATCGAACAGAAGCAGGACGAGCAGAAACCGGGGGACAAAGCGGAGGGCAAAACGGGTCAAAAAAAAGGTTTGACGCCGTCACGCTACACCGTGGAGGTCAGCACCAACACGACTGATTCAGAACGCTCGGCGCTTACGCAGAGGGTCAAGGACAAGCAGTTGGACGCTTTTCTCTGGGCCACGCCGGAAGCCATCAAGGCCGGAAAGATCGATTTTGTGACGCCGGATGTTTCCAGCGTCATTGAAAACAGCGTTCTTGGCGAGAGCGTGGGTGAAGCATTGCGGCGCAGCGCCCTCAAGAGCAAAGGCCTGAACGACGATGAAATCGAAGCCGCGCTGAAGACGGTGAAAGTGGAGGCGCAGAGCCCATTGGGGAAGAACGCGCCCAACCCGGGGGCAATGTTCATTACTACCTTTGGCCTGGTGATGGTGCTCTATATGACCGTGTTGCTGTATGGCATTAACGTGATGCGGGCGATTCTGGAAGAAAAGACCTCGCGCATTATGGAGGTCATGCTATCGACGGCCAGCGCCAAGGAACTGATGGCGGGGAAAATTCTGGGCGTGGGTGCGGTGGGATTGACGCAGGTAGCCATATGGGCGATCTCAGCAGGGCTTTATGCGACTCCCGGATTGGTAGCTTCTGCGGGAATCCTGAAAGGCGTGATCACGGTGAAACTGCTGATCTTTTTTGCCGTGTTCTTCCTACTGGGGTACGTCTTGTACAGCACTCTGTGCGCTGCCGTCGGCTCCATGGTGAACTCTGAGCAGGAGGCGCAGCAGCTGCAGTTTTTGGTGATGATGCCGATGGTTCTATCCGTCTTTGTCATCGCGAATATCTTTCAGCATCCATCTTCCGGCCTGGCCTTCTGGGGATCAATGTTCCCGTTAACCGCGCCGCTGGTTATGTTTACGCGGATCGCGCTGCAGCAGCCGCCATTGTGGCAGATTGCCCTTTCCATCGGTTTGATGGTGGCAACGATTTACGGCATGATTTGGCTCTGCGGACGGATATACCGCGTAGGCATCCTGATGTATGGCAAAAAGCCGAACCTGCCGGAAATTATGAAATGGATCAAGTACGCATAATCTGGTGCGAGCCACATGAACGCGCCTTGCTGTGTCGCTTGAACAGAGATCCTGCCCCATGTCCTTTGAATCTATCCGCCTGATCACGTTTGATTGTTACGGCACTTTGATTGACTGGGAAAACGGCATGCTTGCAGCATTGCGGCCTCTGCTTTCCCGTGATGGCCATCGTGTTTCCGATTTGCAGATTCTCGAGCTCTACGGCGAAATTGAAGCTGGACTTGAAGCCGGTCCTTATCTGCCTTATCGGCAAGTACTGACGCAGGCGGCTCGGGAACTCGGTCGTCGGGTGGGCGTAGAAATCTCAGCCGAAGAAAGCAGCGTGTTGGCCGAGTCGCTTACGCGCTGGGAGCCGTTCATTGACACGGTACCCGCATTAGAGTCTTTGGCTAAGCGGTTCCGGCTGGGGATCATCTCCAACGTGGATGATGACCTTTTTGCCGCAACGCGAAAGAAGCTGGCGGCTGTAGAATTTGATTTTGTAGTCACCGCCCAGCAGATTCAGAGCTATAAACCGTCTTACCGGAATTTTGAGGAAGCCATCTGCCGAAGCGGCTTGAGCAAAGACGAGATCCTGCACGCCGGACAAAGCCTTTACCATGACATTGCTCCGGCAAATGCGCTGGGAATTCAGAATGTCTGGGTAAACCGGCCGTCGACCAGGCCGGGATCAGGAGCGGCGCGCCCGGGAACGGCTACTCCGAATTATGAAGTACGCAGTTTGGCAGAGCTTGCCGCGCTGCTGGGTGCTACCACGGCGTGAGTTTACGCTGCTGATGATTGCCTGGGAAACAGCAGCGGCTCCAGCAATACCTGCCGTGTTTCTTCTGAAGTAAGCCGCTCGTCGGCGGAATAAAACTCCACGTCGCCCCGGCGCGACTGCCGCATCGAAAGCATGCCCCCTTCAGGCACGCCCGCGGTCAGCTGGCTGATCGCCGTGTAGTCATAGCTCGCGGAGTGGTTTTCGAAATCAGCCTTCAGTACCAGTTCCAGCCCTGAACCGGAGTTCCGGACGCGATACGTATCTTCGCC
>DASXJO010000566.1:0-6058 GCA_036497385.1 Candidatus Angelobacter sp.
TTGATGCTCAATGACGCTCGTCCGACGTGCACTATCACTGTATCCGATCTCGCGTCAAAGTTCCCTGATGGCTCTCGCCTTTTGCTGCTCGACGATGCCGTATTCGGCAACGTTTTGATGGAGCAATCTGATCGTAATCCGGCTGATAATGAGCGCACCAGCCCTTTGCGTTCCACAAATCCCGCTTACGTGATTTATACCTCTGGATCTACGGGAACTCCCAAGGGAGTGGTTGTTACACACGCAGGTTTGCCATCGATCGCACAAACACGGCTGGAACGGTTGGCGCTTACGCCCGCGTCACGCGTACTGCAATTTTCATCTCTCAGCTTTGATGTTTCCGTGGTTGAAATCATCATGGCTTTCACGATCGGGGCTGCGCTTGTGGTCCCGCGCGACGATGAGCGAAGTGGCACACCATTGCGGGAATTGCTAGTCAGGCATGGAGTGACTCATGCGTCCCTTCCTCCGGTGGTGCTGCCCACTCTGGAGCGAGAAGATGATCTGCCGCTCACGCATCTTGTAGTGGGCAGTGAGGCTTTATCCGCTGAGCTGGTGGAAAAGTGGTCGCGTGGACGGACTTTAATTCACGCTTATGGCCCAACTGAGACCAGCATTGTTTCTACTATGAGCGCGCCGCTTTCAGGCCGCCAGGCTCCTCCCATCGGCAAGCCGATCATGAATACCCGCGTATATGTGCTGGATGAGCGACTCCGTCCGGTTGCGATCGGCGTACCCGGAGAACTGTACATAGCAGGCGCAGGACTGGCACGCGGTTATCTCAATCGCGCAGCGGTCACCTCAGAACGGTTCCTGGCCAATCCGTATGGCACGGCAGGCTCCAGAATCTATCGCACCGGGGACCTTGTGCGCTGGCGCACCAATGGCGATCTGGAATTCATTGGCCGGACTGATCAGCAGGTAAAGATCCGCGGTTTCCGCGTGGAGTTGGGAGAAATTGAATCGGCATTGCTGAAGCACCAACGAGTCCGCGAAGCACTGGTGATTGCACGCGAGGATCGTCCAGGAGAAAAGCAGCTCGTCGGCTATGTCATTGCGCGACCGTCCAGCGAGCGTCAGACGCACGCGGAAAGCGAGCAGATCAGCCGTTGGCAGCAGCTATATGATTCCTATCGTAAGGAAGCGACTGCGAACAACGGTGCCGCCAAGTTTGCTGGTTGGAACAGCAGCTACACTGGCGATCCGATCCCGGCGCATGAAATGCAGCAGTGGGTGGACGAAACAGTGGCGCGGCTGATGAAATTGCGTCCGCGGCGTGTGCTGGAGATCGGCTGCGGAACAGGATTGCTGCTCACGCAAGTTGCGCCACATTGTGAGATCTACACCGGACTGGATTTCTCGGCGGCGGCAATCGCGCAGCTCAGTCACGCTATTGAAGGGCGCGAGGATCTCAGGCATGTCACACTCAGACAGGGTCTGGCCCACGAACTGGACTTTGTAGCCGATGAGAGTGTTGACTTGGTGGTAATCAACTCAGTTGTGCAATATTTCCCCAGCACGGACTATCTCCTACAAGTACTGAAGCAGGCAGTGCGAGTCACCTCGCCGGGCGGCCACATTTTTATTGGGGATGTGCGTAGCCTTCCACTGCTGCGCGCATATCACGCATCGATCCAGCTCTACAAGGCGTCTCCGGAAATGCGGACGGAAGAGTTGCGGCAGAGAATCAGCAAGGCGCAACAGGCAGAGGAAGAACTGGCGCTCGATCCTGTTCTTTTCCATGAGATCGCAGACCGCTGGCAACGTGTTGGACGCGTCACTGCCCATCTCAAAGCTGGCGATTACGACAATGAACTGAGTCGCTTCCGTTATGACGTGACTCTGCACAGCGGCAACAAGGAAACGCTCGAAGATGCTGACCACTGGTTGACGTGGGACCAGGATGGAGCCTGGCAGCACGAACTCAGCAGCGTATTGAGCAAAACCCCGAACAGTTCGGTCGGTGTGCGAGGAATAAGAAATGGTCGCGTTGCACCGGCGGTAGCGGCATTGGAAATGCTTGATAGGCAAGATACGAACGTCACAGCAGGAGAGATAGTTGCGGCTTCTGTTGCGACACGCGGCGAAGATCCAAATCTCATCGCGCGGCTGGCCTCCGAGCTGAACGTGGAGGTGCAGTGGCGAGCTTTTTCCGCAAGCGGAACCTGCGAAGCCATTGTTAATCCGCGCTGGCGAGAAAAGAAGGCAGAGAAGGATTTGCCAGCAGCGTACTACCGGAAGTATGGAAATGATCCTGCCTTGGCGGCGGAAGATGCAAAGCTGGCTCCGGAATTGCAGGACTATCTGCGGCAATCTTTGCCGGACTACATGGTTCCTTCGGCACTGGTTCTGATTGGTTCATGGCCGCTGACGGCGAGCGGCAAGATTGATCGGCGCGCGCTGCCCGCTCCAGACCAACGCAGTGAAAGTTACGTTCCACCTCGCACCCCGCAGGAAGAGATTCTATGTTCGATATTTGCTGACGTGTTGTCACTGGAGCGAGTAGGTGCTGAAGATGATTTCTTTGCGCTGGGCGGTCATTCTTTATTGGCAACGCGGCTGGTGAGCCAGGTTCGAACGAGCTTTGGAGTCGAACTCCCTTTGCGTACTTTGTTTGAAGCTCCAACAGTTCGCTTGCTGGCGGAACATGTCAGCAAAGCCCATAAAGTGCGTGCTCCGCTCGTTCGACAGCCAAGGCCGGACCGCATTCCTCTTTCTTACGCGCAGCGCCGCCTCTGGTTTATTGATCAGCTTGAAGGGAGCAGCGCGGAATACAACATGCCGCAGGCGCTCCGGCTGCGCGGCACGCTTGATCCTGAGGCCTTGCAGCGGGCCATTGACACGATCGTGGAGCGCCATGAAATCCTGCGCACACACTTTGCCCACATTGAAGGCGAGCCGGTCCAGATTATTGAGCTGCCGCGCGCATTTGAACTCCCGGTTGAAGATCTCAGTGGGTTGGGCGAGGAAGAGCAACGCGATCATGCTCTAGAGATTATGCGGCGGGAATGGGAACAGCCGTTCAATCTGGCAACCGGTCCGGTGCTGCGGATGAAGCTCATCAAAGTGAGCGAGCGTGATCACGTCTTGTTACGCAATTTCCACCATATCGTCTCGGACGGATGGTCGCAAAGCGTATTCAACCGTGAGTTCATGCTGCTGTATGAATCATTTCAGCAGGGCCGCGAGAACCCACTGCCTCCGCTGGCAATTCAGTACGCCGATTTTGCCCTTTGGCAGCGAAAATGGCTTGATCAAGACGCACTGGCCCGCGACGTAGATTACTGGAAGAAGCAACTGCAAGGCATCCCAGAGCAGCTTGAATTGCCGCGTGATCGTCCGCGGCAGGCCATGCAAACCTATAAGGCGGACTATTGCAGCGCCACGCTCTCCGGCCACCAGGTGAACGCGGTAAAGCAGCTCAGTCAGGCGAACCAAGCCACTCTATACATGACGTTGCTTTCGGCTTTTGCCGTGCTGCTCAGCAGGTATAGCGGGCAGGATGACATTGTTGTTGGTTCGCCGATTGCCAATCGGCGTGAAGCGCAGTTGGAGGACCTGGTTGGATTCTTTGTGAATTCCCTGGTCATGCGTGTACGGCTGAACCCGCAGCAGAGTTTCGCGGAACTGCTAACCGATGTGCGCAACACCGCGCTGGAAGCGTACCAGCATCAGGATGTCCCGTTTGAGCGACTGGTAGAGGTGCTATCGCCGGAGCGCAGCCTGAACAAGACGCCCATCTTCCAGGTCGTGTTTGCGCTGCAAAACGCGCCCATGGGCAGCCAGCAACTCTCCGGCTTGGAAGTGGAGCGAATCGCCAGCGACGAACTGCTGGTCCGGTTTGACCTGGAGTTGCACGTCTTTGAATTTGAAAATGAAATAGGGTTTTACTGGCTCTTCAACAAGGGACTGTTTGATCGCGCGCGCATGGAGCAGATGGCGCGGCATTACGTGAAGCTGCTGGATGAAATTGTGGCTGCACCATGTGCTCCTGTCCATGCGCTGGACATGCTTACCAGCGATGAGCGGCGGCTGTTATTGCGCGAGTTGAATGAGACGGCGCAGCCCCTATCGGATACGTCTTTGCTGAATACGTTTGAGCGGCAGGTTTCTGTTAGCCCTGAAGCTGCGGCGGTGGTATGCGGTGCAAGGATTCTTTGTTACCGCGAGTTGAACGAACAGGTAAACCAGTTAACTCATTATCTGATTCGTGAAGGAATCGGGCCTGAAGACACAGTTGCGATTTTGCTGGAACCCTCGCCGGAGATGATTGTCGCGCTGCTCGGAGTGTTGAAATCCGGAGCCGCATACCTCCCCCTTGACCCTGAAATGCCTCGCGGCAGGCTGGAATACATGCTGGCCGACGCTCGCCCTGCTCTGGTGCTCAGTCAGGAATCCTTGTGCACGGCAGTCCCGGAAAGGGTGAAACTGCTGATGATGGATGCGCCAGAAGCAATCGCGCGTTTGCGGGTGCTGCCCAGTCACAACCCCGTGGATGCGGACCGTGTTGTGCCGTTGTCTGGGGATAATCCTGCTTACGTTATCTATACATCGGGTTCAACTGGAGTGCCCAAAGGCGTGGTGGTGACCCATGAGGCCCTAAACAATTATTTGCAATGGAGCGCTAGAAAATACAATGCATCGCAGGGAAGCGGCGCGCCTGTACATAGCTCAATCGGCTTTGATCTCACGATCACCAGCATCTATCCCCAGTTGCTGATGGGACGGCCCGTAATCTTTACGCCTGGACAGCGCGATGTAGAAAACCTGGCTGAGAATTTACAAAGCAGCAAAGATCTCACGCTGGTAAAGCTGACGCCCGCTCACATGGAGATGCTCAACAACAGCCTTACCGCTGAACAGATGAAGCAAAGCGCTCGTTCCATGGTGATCGGCGGTGAGGCGTTGAATTATGAAAGTCTAACTCTCTGGCGCATCAATGCTCCTGAGACCAGTCTGATCAATGAATACGGCCCCACCGAAGCGACCGTCGGCTGTTGCGTTTATCAGGTGGGAGCAGACGATCCGTTCACAGGCGCGGTGCCCATCGGCGCTCCAATCGCAAACACGCAACTCTACGTCTTGGACACGTATCTTGAACCTGTGCCTCTTGGCGTTACTGGAGAACTTTACATAGCTGGCATAAGTTTGGCGCGCGGATATTTCCGGAAACCAGGGCTAACGGCGGAACGATTTGTTGTAAATCCATTTGGCGAGCCTGGCGCAAGAATGTACCGCACTGGCGACCTTGCGCGCAGACGCGCAGACGGTCTGCTGGAATACGTGGGGCGTGCTGATCACCAGGTAAAAATTCGCGGCTATCGAATTGAGCCCGCGGAGATTGAATCGGCGCTGAAGCAGCATCACCAGGTCGCTGATGCGCTGGTCGTAGTAAGCGGTGAGCATGAAAACAAGCAGTTGTTAGGGTATGTGGTCCCCCGGATTCTAGATTCCGCGGAAGCGCAAACTGGCCAGGTGGAACATTGGCGAGAGTTGTATGAAGCCACCTACGGCGAGAATGTTTCTTCCACAGGCGACTCTAACCTTGCAGGCTGGAACAGCAGCTATACCGGCGCTCTTATTCCTGCGGAGGAAATGCGCTTATGGGTAGAGGAGACCGTTGCCCGCATTCAGGAATTGGAGCCGAGGCGAGTGCTGGAGATTGGCTGCGGCTCCGGCCTCTTGCTCACCCGGATCGCACCCGGCTGCGAGAGTTACATAGGGCTTGATTTTTCCGCCTCAGTGATCGAGCAGCTTGGCAAATATGTGCAACAGCGGCCGGACCTTTCTCGAGTCGAGTTGCACCAAAGATTGGCCCACGAACTTGAGTTTCTGCAAGACGGAAGTGTTGACCTCGTTATCCTGAACTCGGTAGTTCAATATTTTCCCAGCGTCACGTACGTTCTTAAGGTGCTTGCGGAAGCGGTGCGTGTCACGCGCGAGGGTGGGCATATTTTCCTCGGCGATCTCCGCAACCTTGCCTTGCTGGATGCATTTGCCGCGTCGGTTCAAATGCACAAGGCTCCCGGATCAATGACGTCGGAGAGGCTGCGCCAGT
>DASXJO010000567.1:0-7385 GCA_036497385.1 Candidatus Angelobacter sp.
CAGCGCGGGCTGAGCCAGGATTGGGCCGGTCAGCCCGCCAGTGATGAACAGCGACACAAATCCGGCAGAAAAAAGCAGGGGCGTGGCATAGCGAATTTTTCCGCCGTAAAGCGTCGCTACCCAATTGAATGTCTTAATCGCCGAAGGGACAGCGATAGCTGTCGTCAATGTAGAGAATGCGAATCCGGCGTAGGGATTCATGCCGCTGACGAACATGTGATGGCCCCAGACCATAAAACCCAACGCGCCAATCGCCAGCGTGGCGCCAACCATGGCTTTGTATCCAAAGACCGGTTTGCGCGCGAAGACAGACAGCAAATGCGAGGTCACCCCCATCGCCGGAAGAATTGCAATGTAAACCTCTGGGTGTCCAAAGAACCAGAAGAGGTGTTGCCACATCAGCGGCGAACCGCCGGAATGATTGATCGTCTTGCCGCTTACCAGCAGTCCGCCGGGAATAAAGAAGCTTGTTCCCGCATGGCGATCAAGCATCAGCAGGATCACCGCGCCGAGCAATATCCCGAAAGCGAGAAGAATTAGGATCGCGGTGACAAACCACGACCAGCATGTCAGCGGCATTCGCAGCCACGTCATCCCAGGTGCGCGGTGATGGATTGTAGTGGCCACAAAACCGACCGCGCTCATTAGCGATGACAGGCAGAACAGCCCAATACTTACCAGCCAAAGATCTGTACCTAACCCTTGGCCCGGACCGGCCGCTGCGAGAGCGCTTAGCGGCGGATATTGCGTCCATCCCGCGCCGGAAGCGCCACCCGGAACAAAGAAAGCCGCCATCAGCACGAAGAAAGAAAGCAAAGCCGTCCAGAATCCGGCAGCGGTGAGCCGCGGAAATGCCATATTCGACGCGCCGAGCTGCAGAGGAAGGAAAAAAGTCCCAAAGCCTGCCTGCGGAACCGTGGAGAGCACAAAGAAAACCATCAACGTTCCGTGCATGGTCAAGTGGGCAAGATAATCTTCCGGCTTGATCTCACCCAAAAAGGGAATCGTCGCTTTGGGCCAGACCAGATGGATGCGCATCAACAAAGAAAGCCATGCTCCGACGAGTACGGCAGCCAACGAGAGGAAGAAATACCCGCGGCCAATCGCTTTGTGGTCCGTGGTGAAAAGATGGCGGCGCAGAAATGATTTCTCGGTTGATCCGAGTCCAAGGCTTGGAGAATTGATCATGGGCTAGTGGCCGCTTGCAGCCGCCTCCTGAACCTTGATCCATTTCTGAAACTCATCTTCGCTAACCACCCGCACCAGGGCGCGCATCCTGTAGTGGCCCATGCCACACAATTCAGCGCACGCAATCTCATAGTTTCCTATCTCTGTGGGAGTGAAATGTGAATGAATCTCCATTCCCGGAACGGTGTCCTGTTTGAGGCGCATGGCTGGAATAAAAAGGCTGTGGATCACGTCCTGCGCCCGCAAATGCAGCTGTACCGGGCGACCGACCGGAACAATCATCGCGGTAGAAAGAATATCGTCGCGTCCCGCGGGATCGTTTGGATCAATGCCCAGCGGATTGCCTTCATCTGGCCTGGCAAACTTCTGTGCGTCTGTTCGGCCAAAAACTCCGTCAGCTCCAGGATAGCGAAAATACCACTGGAACTGCGCCCCGGTGACCTCAATTTCAATCTGACCAGCCTGCTTCTCAGCAGGCATTATGCTTGACCACAGGCGTTCGCCAGAAATGTTGAACCAGAAAAAAATGATCGTGACTGCCAGAGTCCACGTAACTTCCAGCCGCCAGCTTCCGTTGGATATCTTGCCCTCACCAAGCGGCCTTTTTGATAGAACAAAGATTAGAACCAGGTGGCCGACGATAAACAGTGTCCCAAATATCCAGAAGGCAATTTTGAATTGATGATCAATAGACACGGAACTTGCGGAGACACCCAAAGGGAACCAGTATGGATGCGCCAGGAAAAGATAAACACAGCCAACGACAATCAGCAGCAGCGCGAGCCGGAGCGCTCTAGACATTATTTCCGCCGATGGCCATTCTTCACCATCTTAACGAACTCCTGGTGGACCCGTGTGTCGTCTGACAATTCGGGATGAAAGGTGGCCGCCAGTATCTTGCCCTGGCGCACCAGCACTGGATCGCCGCCAGCCGACGCCAGAACTTCAACGCTTTTGCCTGTGCCGACAATCTTCGGTGCGCGGATGAACACCATTTCCAGTGGCTTCTGTCCCAGTTTGCTCTGAGCTTCACGGATGGAGCTTTCAAGCTGGCGACCATAGGCGTTGCGTCGGATGCGAATATCCATTACGTCAAGGGATTGCTGCGGAGGGTTCTCAACATGCTTGGCCAGCAGGATAGCTCCGGCGCACGTTCCGAATGTTGGTTTGGTGGAAACGAAGTCGCGCAGCTTTTCCAGAAAGCCCCGCTCGGCCAGAAAGTTCAAGAATGTGCTGGATTCTCCGCCGGGGATCACAATGCCATCAATGGCATCAAGCTGCTCAGGCTTGCGCACCAGCGTGACCTCAGCGCCCAGTTGTTCCAGTCGCGCTTTGTGCGCTTCATAGTCACCTTGAATGGCTAAAACGCCGATCTTCATGCTTTTTCTTTGTCCCGAGCAAGCGAGGGAACCTTACGATCTGAATCGCTCAAAAGGAAAGTATTTCTTGTCGTTCAGTGGCTGCAAATACTTTTGGATAGCTCTTTGTGGCGATAGGGATCCCTCACCCGCTACGCGGGATTCGGGATTTCTGAAAGCAAACCTACCAACCTCTCGTCTGCAACAAATCACCTTCAGCCATTGCCGCTACAGCCAGTCCCTTCATGGCTCCGACCAGGTCTTCGCTGACTTCAAGTAAGACTTTAGGGTCGTCGAAATGAGTGCAGGCCCGAACGATGGCCTTAGCACGCTTTTCCGATTCCTTCGGCTCACAGAAATTCAGACCATCCGCCATGAAAATCCCCGATCCCACGAACACGGCTTCTGCGCCGAGTTGACGAACCAGCGCCGCATCGGCTGGGGTGGCAATCCCGCCGGCAGAAAAATTTGGTACTGGCAGTTTGCCCATCTTGGCCACAAGCCGAACCAGCTCAACGGGCGCTTGCAGATCTTTGGCCTGAGCATAAAGTTCTTCTTCAGATAACGCTTTCAATGTCTTCATTTCACGGACGATCTGGCGCATGTGTTTCACGGCATGGACCACATCGCCGGTACCGGCTTCTCCCTTAGTGCGGATCATAGCTGCGCCTTCGGCGATGCGCCGCAGAGCTTCACCCAGATTGCGTGCACCGCAAACAAAGGGTGTCTGGAACGTATGCTTGTCCACGTGGTGCGCTTCGTCAGCCGGGGTCAGGACTTCGGATTCGTCGATGTAATCCACACCCAGCGCCTGAAGGATTTGTGCTTCCGCAAAGTGGCCGATGCGGCATTTCGCCATCACCGGGATGGAGACCGTTTCCATGATCTCGCGAATCTTCTTCGGTGAAGCCATACGGGCTACGCCGCCCTGTGCGCGAATCTGCGCGGGGACACGCTCCAATGCCATTACGGCAGCGGCTCCGGCTTTCTCCGCAATCTCTGCCTGGCGTGCGTCGGTCACATCCATGATCACGCCGCCCTTGAGCATTTCCGCCAAGCCGGTCTTGAGCCGCAATCCGGCATTGCCGTTCAGCACCGTTCCGCCGCCGTTGGGCGTAACCGTTACACTGTGGCCGTTGGTGCTGGGTTTATGGGCCTTTGCGGGTGTAGCTTCTTTCTTTCCCCGTGATCTAGACATTGCGAACTCCTGCGCCGTGTCACGCTGGGGCGTCACGGCGAAACTTGTAGGGCTGAAGCTCTTATTTTACTCGGTTGGAACGATTTCTGCTGCCCAATCAGGCTTTTGTTTCATCATTAGCGATGATGCCTGCGGGAACTCCGTGCCGGGCAAACATCTTTTCCGGATCGATGGCGATGAACGTCCCTGTACTCCGCGCCAGAACTTCACCCTTGGCATTGCTGATCTCTGCCATGTTGATGTGACGGCGGCCGTCCACGCTTTGCTCCGCACTGGTGACAGTAAGGGCCTGGCCCAGCGGCACCGGCTTGAGATATCTGATTTCCATGGATCCCGTAAGCGCCAGCACGTTGCGGAACTTGTTTACCTTGCCCATGGCTTCATCAAGGATGGTGGCGATAATCCCCCCATGCGCGTGGCCCGGAGGCCCGGTATATTTGCGCGACAGCTTGAAATGGCAAATGGCCTTGCGGGATTTTTCGTCCAGCGAGAATTTCAGCCGCATGCCCTGGGGATTATCGTGGCCGCAGCCAAAGCAATGGTTCTTGCGCGGCTTAGGCGTGCCCTGGACGGCGTGTCCGTGTGAGATTTTGCGTTTGGCCATTTGTGGAACAACGATTTTACCATTCGACATAAGCACTCAGCGGTCAGCACTCTGCAGTCAGCCCCTAACATGGTTTCGATGGAGATGCCAAATCCTTGAAACTCGGAGGAACGGAAGGGAACGGAGGATGTGAAATCTTACTTTAATCGGATTCGTTTGTTCCCTCTAAATTCAAGGCGCTTTGGAAGATTTGTTGAGGTCGTAAAGATTTGTCGCGGCCGAATGCTGACTACTGAATTGCTGACTGCTATTTTCGCGCCACCAATTCCGCCACGCCTTTCTCCTGAACGGTTTCGTGATAATGCAATATACGCAGAGATGAAAACGCATGTAACAGTTCATTCGGTTCCAGCAAAAACATGGGATGGCTGGGACCGCCAGCAAAGTTCTTTTGCTCGGTTGTGTAGGTTTTGTAAATCAAATGGCCGCCCGGCTTGAGGGCCGCCGCCAAGGCAGGGAAGAGTTCGCGCTGAAGAAAGAAGAAGACCAGTACAAGGTCATATTGTTCACGTCCGAAGTCTTGGACAGAATCCAAATCCGCAACTTCGGAGGTGATGAGGAATTCCTTTGCCACTGGGCCCAGTGCTCGAGAGGCGTTTTTCTCCGCCAATCCAATTCCAACATCGGAAATGTCGATCAGTCTCGTTCGCCATCCCCGCTGTGCCAACCAGATTGCGTGGCGTCCAACTCCGCCAGCGACGTCCAAGGCACTTCCTGCGGGACGGTCGGCAACAAATTCTTCATAGGCGCTCACCAGAAACGGATCAGGTTCAAGCGAGCTGTGCGAGCTCTCGCTATATTTCTTATTCCATGATGATTTTTCGTCGATAGCCATATAACAGTCAGTCAACTCCGGTCTCCGTTGCAAAAGGTTCTCATTGTACTCGTGAAGACGCATCAAGGCTGAATACTGAGCGCTGACTGCTGAGTGCTTATTTGCTGCGTTATACTGGAGACGTGAGCGCAGAGCAGGAAAAGACGTTTTACCTTGAGACCTTTGGTTGCCAGATGAATGTGCATGACTCTGAGAAAGTCATCGGCACGCTGGTGCATCAGGGTTATCGACAGGTTGAAACCGTGGAAGAGGCCCACCTGGTGCTTTACAACACCTGCTCCATCCGCGATAAAGCGGAACAGAAAGTTTTTCATCGCCTCAACGACTACAAAAAGCTCCAGAAGCAAGGGAAGAAATTTGGCGTTCTGGGCTGCGTGGCACAGCAGGAAGGTGAAAACATTTTTGAGAAAGCGCCATACGTTTCTCTCGTCGCCGGCTCAGCCTCTTACCGCAACCTGCCCGCAATGCTGGTGCAGATTGAGGCAGGGAACAATCGCGTAACCGGACTGGACGATCGCCAGACTGACCTGACCTTTGAAACCGACTTTACCGCCCGCACTAACCCTCATCGCGGCTATATCACGATTATTGAAGGCTGCGATAAGTTCTGCGCTTATTGCGTTGTTCCGTACACGCGGGGCAAAGAGCGCAGCCGGACGTCGGATTCAGTAATGGCAGAAGCGCGGCAGATGGCCGATCTCGGTTATACCGATATTCAACTGCTGGGCCAGAACGTAAATGCTTATGCCGATCCGCTGGGCAAGAAGACTTTTGCAGAACTGCTGTATGCCATTGGCGAAATTCCCGGTGTGCGGCGCGTCCGCTTTACCACGTCCCACCCACGGCACTTCAGCCGGGACATAGTGGATGCCATTGTGGCGTCGCCGCGCCTATGCGACCACATCCATTTGCCGGTACAGAGTGGGTCTTCACGGGTGTTGAAAGCCATGAACCGTGAATACACCCGCGAAATGTATCTGGAAAAGATCTCTTGGATGAAAGCCGCCAAACGGCCGCTTTCGATCACCACCGATGTTATTGCCGGTTTCCCGAATGAGACGGCAGCCGAATTCGAAGAAACGGTCACGTTGCTGCATGAATGCCAGTTTGACGCCGTTTTTACGTTCAAGTACTCGCCTCGTCCCAACACGCCCGCGCTGGGCATGATTGACAGCATCAGCGACGCCGAGAAATCCAAACGCCTGCAGATCCTGCAGGAACGGCAACGAGAGATCCAAAGGATCAACTACGAAAAGCGCGTTGGCCAGACATTTGAAGTAATGGTTGAAGGTACAAATGAAGCACGGGGACAGATGATTGGGCGTACGTCGCAAAACATCACCCTGAACTTTACCGTACCGCAAGACATGGCGCCGGACGTGGGCAGTTATGTTAACGTGCTGGTTACCAGGAGTTTTCCTAA
The DNA here is from genome assembly GCA_036497385.1 of Candidatus Angelobacter sp. GTDB lineage: Bacteria > Acidobacteriota > Terriglobia > Terriglobales > Acidobacteriaceae > Angelobacter. Next base: position 6,607 of record DASXJO010000567.1, read on the forward strand.
CAGTTTGTTGGGCGAAATGGTTGTTTGAAAGAGTTCGGTGCGAAAAGCCCACCACGCGCCGATCCGAATGATTTAGGAGCATAATTGGTAACGGGCGAGCGTTGACCCGGAGCGGTTTGGAGCGGAGCGAGATTGTAAGACGCGTAATCGGCGAGGCCCGTGCATGCCGAGCCGATTGACTCAGGAGCATAAATGCTGATGGCGCGAACCTGGGCCCTTAGCGGTTTGGAGCGAAGCGACATGGAAGTAGAAATGAAAATTCGCGGATTGATGATGGATCCTGTTACCAATATGCCCATCGTCGTGCTGAAAGACGTTGGAAGCGATACCGTCCTGCCGATCTGGGTCGGCGTCTATGAGGCCAATGCCATTGCACTGGAGATCGAAAAAGTCAGCACGCCTCGCCCAATGACCCATGATCTGATCAAGAATCTGCTAATCGGCCTGGATACGCACGTCCACAAAATTGTGGTGAATGAGCTGCGCGACGATACATTTTTCGCCGTAATCTGGATGGAACGGGAGGGAAGAGTTATCAGCATCGATTCCCGTCCCTCAGACGCTCTGGCGTTGGCTTTGCGGCTGGATTGCCCCATTTACGTTGAAGATGAGGTGCTCAAGACCTCCAAGGTGGCTAGCACCGCTGCCGACAAAATCTCTTCTGACGATCTGCGTAAGTGGCTGGAAGGGCTGAACGACGAGGATCTGGGCCACTACAAGATGTAGAGATCTGCGCTCAGGCGTCAGCACTGCATTCAGAATTTTTATCTCTTCGCGTC
>DASXJO010000568.1:0-4592 GCA_036497385.1 Candidatus Angelobacter sp.
ACGGTAATTAATGGTGATGTGGTGAGAAAATATTTTGGCGGCGCCATACGGGTTGCGCGGCCGCAGGCGAGTGGATTCGCTTTGCTGCACCTGGTCAGATTTCCCAAACATTTCTGAACTCGAGACCTGGAGAAACCTGGAGTGTGGCGCATGCCGCCGAATTGCCTCCAACATCCTAAGTGCGCCCATCCCAGTAACTTCCATGGTCAAAAGAGGCTGGCTCCAGGAAACTGGAACAAACGTTTGTCCGGCAAGGTTGTAAACTTCATCGGGCTTAACCTGCTCAACGGCACGATCTAGTGATGTCTGATCAGTAAGATCGGCCTCAACGTAACTGATCTTGCCTGCAAAAGCACCTCCGCCTGCGCGTTGCGCTCGCGCGATATTGCGGACGATTCCGTAAACCTCGTATCCTTTTTCCAGCAGCAACTCAGCCAGGTAAGAACCATCCTGCCCGGTCACTCCTGTGAGTAAAGCACGCATTCCAAGAACACCTCTTACAGTTCTGATCTAATTTGCGGCGCTAGTTTGATTGAATTACGTGATCATATACCGATATCGTTTCCCGTGCCGCTTTGTCCCACGAAAAATCAGCAGCTCTCCTCAGAGCATTGGATCTTTTTTGCTGTAACTCCTCAGGATTACGCAGCAGCGCACAGACAGCATTGGCCATTCCTTTGATATCAAACGGGTCAAAACACTGGGCTCCCGCGCCTGCTATTTCCGGTAACGATCCGCGATCCGAGGCAATTACCGGACAGCCGCATGACATGGCTTCCACCAGAGGAAGCCCGAAACCTTCATACAATGAGGGCATCACAAATCCGTGAGCATGGCGGAAGAGGGCGGCTAGGTCTTTAGAGTCAACGTAGCCTACATGATGCACATTAAGGCTATTGTCAATCTTGAAGTTCACACTTGGAGTGGATCCATACATCACGGTTTGAAATATGATGCCCGCCTCTTTGCGCACGCGCTGCAAGGCGAGAAGCGCACTTCCCAAGTTCTTCGTGCGCCAATTTCGCGCACTGGACACAAGGAAAAATGGTTTTTTGATGCGATACCGCTCTCGCAGCAGCACCTCCTCGGTTTCTGCGCCGCTAGGATGAAAAATGCTTCGATCAGCCGCCAGGTGCACGGTGGAAATTCTGTCGGGAGTCACGTCCAATACCCTTTGGAGATCCGTTGCGGTGCAATGGGAGTCGGCAATGAGGTGCGCTGCGCGTTTAGCCGCTGCACGGTACCCTATGTGGATCATCTTCTGCTTTGGCCAGAAATAAATGGGAAAGAGAAATGGGATGAGGTCATGAACCGTAACCACTACTGGACAGCGCAACAGCGGGGCCGCATAAAACGGACAATGAAAGAGATCCAGCTTGTCGCGTTTTTCGAGACGCCGAAATTCAAGCGCTGCAAGAGGCGAATACTTCCCTGAAGACACTGGGACAATTTGCAGTGGAATTCTGTCCAGTCCCGGGACGGGATTGCGCGGGTCAGCATAAATCACCAGTTCACAACCAGCGCGAACAAGAGCAGGCAACAATCCGGCTATGTAACTGCCTACTCCGGACTGGTTATACCAGCGGGCATCAAATCCTACGCGCATTCGTTGCCAGCCTCCGTCAGTGTTTGACCACGCAATATTGCTTGCTGACGTATCCCTGCGACGGTTCTTGCGTGAGATATTGCAAGTCGCCGGAAAAAGAAGGTTCGCAGGAATTTGTGAGGGCCACGTCAACCACCCGGGCTCCGTTTCGGGTTATCAACTTCCGGATTACCGATTCCTTGATGCAATGCATCTCCATGCCGCAAGGCTTCTGCTTGCCGAAAATGGATTTCAGCCGAGATCGCACGGCCAGCCGTGCCCGGAATTTCGTGAGAGAGCTTGCTCGGAACCGCTCGGGGACTTGGAAAATCAATGCGCCGCCGGGCTTCAATACCCGGATAAGTTCGAGGATATATTGATGGCTGCAGGGCCGTCCGATGTGCTGAAGCACGAGGCTCGTATAAATAAAGCCGAAATGATTGTCCCTCAGGCGCTGCAATCGAGTGCCCTCATTCAAATGGAAATGACAGTGGGGACAGTCACGATTGAGGTCTTGCGCCGTGCTGATCATCGTGGCAGAGATATCGACGCCACAGCATTCAGGAAAATATTCGGCCATGGCACGGGTCAAGCGACCCACACCACAGCCAAAGTCGAGGGCTGGCGACGTTTTGCCAATGCGAACACCAATTCGGGCGGCGTAGCCAAGCACCGTTTCAATCTCTTTGCGGCCAGTGGCGAAAAAGTCTTCTTTCGTCCATTGTCGGTTGCGCTTTCCGGGATCGGTACAGATTGCCCACAGCGGATCGGCCTGCGCCAAACCTTCCCAGTTTCGTTGCAGCTCTTTAAGTGCATTCATAATTTGTGCGCGACCATCCAGATGGTGTCATACCGATTGATCTTCAGCGACGCATGCAACGCGGAATGGATTGTGTAGTAAGCGGTATCCAGAAAAAAACGTACCCCGCTGGAAGCATAATAAGGATCGAGCGATTCCTCTGTGACGTGCAATCCGGATGTTTCAACCAGCCTGCGCAATACCGTCGGAGTGAAGTGCGAAAGATGAATTTCGCGGGATGCTCCCGCCCGAGAAATTCCCAACTGCGGACTGAACTTCTGAAAGGAACTAAGGCCGAGCTTTTTGCCCAGCTTCTTGATCTTTGAGATCCAGGCCACAACATCGTTTGGCACGGCGATGACAAGGATTCCTTGAGCTCTCAAGAGATCATGGCACAGACTCACCAACTTGCCGGGATCAGGAACATGTTCCAAAACATGGAACAGTGTAATGGTATCGAAGGATTGCGAAGGCAGGCCCAGAGCCTCAACCTCTCCGGGAAGGAGCGATAGGCCATATTTTTGTTTGGCAAGCACAACCGCCGTCTTGGATATTTCTGTTCCACTGATATCTGTGAAATGGGACCGCGCATGATAAAGAAATTGTCCGTAGCCCGTACCAATATCCAGCAGACGACCTTTAGCGCCAGTTCGCAATAATTTTTTCAATCTCCGCTTCCACAGCAGGCCACGCGCACGCTCCTCGTTGAGCCAAACATCATACTTCCCTGCCTGGGAGTAAAAGGCGCTGATCTCAAAAAATGAAGGTCTGGGGCTGTCGAATACGAATCCGCAGGATTCGCACCGGCAGAGATTGAAGTCTGAATCGATTGTCTGTATCCGATCACTGCGGCAGATGCTGCAGGCCAGCACGATTTCCGTAGCGATCTTCTCATTCGCAATAGCCTTGGCAATCATCTGTCACCCTGCCGACCCGGAGTTGCTGTATGGAGCGACGCCTGCGCAGTCAACAGTCCCAGTACAAGAAAGAATAAAGCGGTGACTTGCGGCGTGGTGTGGAACAGGTAATCAACGGTTCCGTGTACCAGCACACCACAGATAGCGGCTAAGATAGCGAGAGCAGTCATCTTATTAAACTGATTTTCCGTCCTGCGCAATTGCCTGAGAGCGGTTCGAATGGCAAGGATAATCAAAACACCAAAGGCTAAGAACCCGATCACGCCGGTTTCAGCCAGCAGTTCCAGATACAAGTTATGCGCGTCTCCTGTCCACCCGTCGGGCAGGTTTAAAAGGCCGCCCATTAAGCCACGGAGATTTCCGAAGCCAGTACCCAACACAGGTGATCGCGCAAAGACGGTGAAAGCGCCGCCCCAGATCGCCAGACGAGAGACAGCAGTGAAGTCGTCAATCTCTGTGAGGCGCTGGAAGAAAAATCCAGCTACGGCGGCTACCAGCACACAGCCGACAAGAGCAATTACAAGGCGTCGCACCCGAGTTTTACGGTCCGGCGCTGACAAACATACATGTACCAGCAGGATGGCAACAAAAGCCAGCAGCCCGCCTCGGCTTTGCGTGAGCAGAAGCGCAACACTCGCGAACGCAAGACACCATCTGCTCAGAATTCGAAGAACGGGATCTGTGCCGCCCATGGCAAAAGCCAGGCAGAACGGAATGACCAAATTAAGGTAGCCGGCAAGGCCGTTATAGTGCTCAAGGAAAGACGTGATGCGCCCTTCCCATGCCGGTATCTGTGAAATTTCTTCCTGGACTGGATAAAGGAAATCGTAAACCGCAGTGTACCCGCCCGTTAGAGCTTGCCAGAGCCCGAACATTGCCACAACAATGGTGGAGGCCATCAAGACTTTCAACAAAGTCCGACTGTTGTCCTCAGTGTGGCACCAATCAATAACGACATAGTAGAAGCAAACGTAAGATGCCAGGCGCATCAATTCGCGCTGCGCATCGAGCGTGAGTGGATTCAGGAAGACGGCAGACGCATTGGCAATGGCGAAGTAAGCAAAGATCGCGCGCGTGAGCCAGCCGCCAAAGAGCCATTTACGCAGATCATTATGATGTGTTGCGCGATAGAGCAGAACGCCGGCAAACAAGCTGAACCGCACCAGCGTACTCAGGTCGCGTATGGGGAAATCCCAGTTGAGAAATGGCGTAAGCGGCAAGAAAAAGACTACGACGGGCAGTAAAGCCTTGACGCGAAGCGCAGCCAGAACGAACACCAGTCCGCTGACGG
>DASXJO010000569.1:0-3483 GCA_036497385.1 Candidatus Angelobacter sp.
GATTGAAGGCACTGCACATACATGGGAGCATGCCCAGGCCGCCCGCGACTATGCGCGTGAAGCCGTGGAAGCAGCCAAGCACACACAGAACCATCGCCTGCTGGCGCGCGCATATATATGGCGTGGCCTCACGGCTTGCCACCCGGCGGTCCACGATACGGAGGATGCCAAGCGCTGTTGCGAACTTGCCAGCTCATTCCTGAAGGCGGTGGACTATGACGATCTTTGGGAAGAACTTCAGATGCTCAAACAGAAAGTGATGCCCAAAGGCAGCATTGATCCGCTGTTGCGTGCGTGGTCGCAGGGAATAACCGGTGAGGAAACCTTTCAGGAATTGACGGAGCAGTTCGCGGAGATTGTGATTCCCAAAGTCTGGGAAAAAGAAGATAGGAAAGTCGCACGCGTGGCCAAGCGGCTTTCTGTATCGCCCAAGAAAGTTCGACGGATACTGGCCCGGGCAGGGAAGCGCAAGAAATAGTTGGCACTTAGCATTTGGGGGCAAGTTTCGAAAGCGCATTGCCGTGATGAAACCGTTTGACTCCCCCAGGCAATGCTAAATACAAATACCAAATAGCATGCTTTTTCTCAGCGAAGAAGAGTTTCGTAGTCTGGTGAAAGTGGACCGGATAATTGAGGTAATCCATGGCGCCTTTGCCCGTGGCCTTTCGACTGTCAAGATGCCGGTGCGGAGTTCATTGCAGCTTGGCGGCGCGGTACTGCTGATCATGCCCTGTTATGACTCGGCCCTTCAGGCCGCCGGGGTGAAGCTGGTCAGCGTAGGCGGGCATGGCGTGCATGCGACGTATGAGCTGCTAGATGCAGCCAGCGGCATGGCGGCAGCAAGGATAGAAGCGGATTACCTCACCGATCTGCGCACAGCTGCGACTTCGGCCGTCGCTACTGACCTGCTGGCGCGCAGAGATGCGGCAACGCTGGGGATTTTTGGTAGCGGTCGTCAAGCGGCGATCCATTTTGCCGTCTTACCCCGCGTTCGTGAGTTCAAGCGCTTCCTGGTATGCGGGTCAGGCAAATCTGACTTGAGCGATTTTTGTGCAAAGATGAAAGCAGAACAAGGGATCGAGGTTGAGCGAGTGACGGCTCAAACGTGTGCACACGAATCGAATGTGATTTGCACATGCACCACCGCGATCGAACCGCTGTTTGATGGTCGCTGGCTCACGCCCGGCACGCACCTGAACCTGGTGGGTGCTTTTCAGCCACATACGCGCGAAGTCGATGACGAAACCGTGCGCCGGGCGCGAGTGGTGGTGGATACGTACGAAGGCGCGTTGGCCGAAGCCGGCGATCTGCTTATCCCGATTGCGAATGGAAACATCGGTCGAGAGCACATCGTTGCTGATCTACATGAGCTCGCCAGCGGGAAGAAAGCAGGCCGCACAAGCGAGGACCAGATTACGCTTTTTAAAAGCCTCGGTTGTGCAATTGAGGACCTTGTGACTGCACTCTCGGCCTTCGCGGCGGGGACTCGCGCAAGAGTAGATGAGCTAAAGACAGGGAGATCGAAGAATCCGGAATGAATCGATCATGTGATTTCGCTGTAATTGGCGCGGGCGTCTTCGGCGCTTGGACAGCGCACTTTTTACGGCAGAGTGGCGCTTCTGTTGCGTTGCTGGATGCTTACGGACCAGCGAACAGCCGGGCCAGTTCCGGTGGCGAAACCCGCGTGATCCGCATGGGCTACGGCCCCGATGAACTTTATACGCGCTGGGCCATGCGATCTTTACCGCTCTGGCGCGAGTTAGCCGCGCGCACAGGACGAGAGATTTTCCGGCGAACCGGCGTTCTCTGGCTAAGCAACAATGACGATGCATACCTGAAAAGTTTGTGCAGCGTGCTCAAGCAGGCCGGAGTGGAGCGCGAAGAACTTACGAGCGACGAGATTGCGAGGCGTTGGCCGCAACTTCAACTCCACGACGTGACCTGGGGTGTGCTGGAGCCGCAGAGCGGACTTTTACTGGCCCGCGAGGCCGTGCAGACATTGGTCAAAGAACTCGTTCAGAGTGGTGTGGAATATCTGCCCGTGGCCGTAGAAGCGCCTTCTGGCCATGGAAAGTTGGCGCAGATCAAAACGGTTCTGGGCGAATCCATTTCTGCCGGAACATTTATTTACTGTTGTGGCCCGTGGCTACCCAGGATTTTTCCTGAGTTATTAGCAGAGCGGATATTTATAACCAGGCAGGAAGTGTTCTTTCTTGGCACTCCGGCGGGCAGCACCGATTTTCTGCCGCCCAAAATGCCGGTGTGGCTGCATCGCACACACGCCGGTCTGCCTTACGCGCTGCCGGATATTGAAGGCCGTGGATTCAAAATTGCTTTTGACCGTCACGGAGAACGCTTTGATCCTGACACGGATATGCGAGTAGTAGGGGAATCCTCAATAGCTCAATTAAGAAAATATTTGCGGCAGCACATACCTCAACTGGAGCACGCGCCGGTGCTCGAGACACGCGTCTGCCAATATGAAAACACATGGAATGGTGATTTCCTGATTGACCGCCATCCTCAATTCGAAAATGTATGGATCGCGGGCGGAGGTTCGGGGCATGGCTTTAAACACGGCCCCCCGGTGGGAGAGTACTTGAGCGAACGAGTCCTGCATGGCGCTCCCGGCGAACCGCGCTTTTCATTGGCAGCAAAGCAGACGGCCCAAAATCGGACTGTATATTGACTAGCGAGCCGGCGCTCCGGTTTGAGTGAATTCAGTGGGGTTGTTATAATCGAGAACGTTCCGTACGCACAAAGTCTTCAGCCGGTCCCACCGAAGATGCACGTATGTAACCCACCCGAAATGGCCAGGTAGCTCAGTCGGTAGAGCGCAGCCCTGAAAAGGCTGGCGTCGGCGGTTCGATTCCGTCCCTGGCCACCATTTTAACGGCTCTGAAATCAATAAGTTAGCGACAGGCTCTCGGCTGTGTACCTCCTATGTACCGCCGACCCGTTTTTCTGCACCGAAAATTGCCCTTCCACGAAGCCGATTTGCGCGAATTTTGGTTCGCCTCTACGCTCGGCGCTAATTCAGAAATTCTGAAGGAAGCGGCAAAAATGCTCCACCTCTACACTCGCCATCTCGCCAAATGCGTACACTCCGGTGATGCTCACTGGCGGCGCTGTCACTGTCCCAAATGGATTCGCGGAGTTCTCCTCAACGGCACAAAGATCCGCCGTTCCACGCAGACCGGCAATTGGGAAGCGGCAGAGAAACTGGCCCGCGAACTCGAAACCGAGATCGATCCGGAACGAGAAAAGGTTGAAGCACGTCGCGAGTTCACTCTGCGCGAAGCCGTTGAAACATTCCTGAGCGACCAGAAGGCTTGCGGGTTAGGCAAAGAAACACAGAAGAAATATCGCGGCTTCCTTGAGCGGCAGTTTCTGGTCTGGGCTGGTTCTCGAAAGATGAAAATTTCTGGCCAAGGTCAGCCCTGCCGAGCTGACGAAGTTCCGTGCCAGTTGGAGCAATGGCGA
>DASXJO010000570.1:0-4231 GCA_036497385.1 Candidatus Angelobacter sp.
TGGCCCGTAGCCCAAACCGGTTTCTACCGTGGCGATGGCTGCGATTAGGAAGGTCGCGAGCGAGGCGCCGCTTATTCCAAAACGAATGGCGACCCAGATTACAAACGGAAGCACGGCAAAAGCCATCACGTGCAGCTTCACTTCCAGTAGCAGATTGTCGTGGAAAATAAGGAGTGATGTCACCGTCAGAAGCAACAGGAGCGTAACAGACTCGGTGACGCGGTCCCAACGCCGTATCTTCAACAGGCTGACGGCAGTTAATATGAGTGGTGTTACCAGCAACCCTCCCGTTGCGTCTCCCAGCCAATAGATCAGCCATGCCGGACCGAGTCCCGAATAACCCTCGATGTGAGTTGCATACAGAACTGAAACCCCAATGGTTGCGGAGATCAGGGCGCTTCCGAACGCGCCTAAGACGATCATTGCTAGCGCATCCCGCAGGCGTGAGAATGATGATTCGAAGTCGGCTATGCGGCGGAGAAAAAAAGTGCCCATTACCGCTGCCAGCGTTGAACCTGAGGCCTGACCCAGCGCTGCAACAGCGGGAACCGGGCTTAGGAAGTCAACCAAAAATACCCCGATGAAGATCCCGGGCCAGACGCGATAGCCATAGAGTAAGACCGCCGCCAGCGCCACCCCGAACGCGGGCCAAACCGGCCCTATATTGCCGCTTCTGATACCAATGGTGGCCTGCCCGAGCTTGCCGGCCAGAAAACAAGATACGAGGACAATGGCTATTAGGGCGAGATATTTCCCTGTCTCTCTGGGACGGACTTTGTCTGACGCGTGAATCATGGACCCTTCTGCGCCCAGCGGGGCGGAACGCGTCCTTAAACAACATGACGCGTCGAACAAACCGGAAGACGGCCAACTCAACCCATTGCAAACACACAAAGGTTCTACCACTTCCCAAGAAAAGTGCAACCTAAATGCGACAATTCACCTATGAAGAAGAAGACGCGATACTTCCTGGGTTCAACTGTCAGTTTTAACAGTGGCAAAACCCCGCCGAAAATGACTGATTTACCGGCTGGAACGTTGGAACCGCGAGAGATGTTGGATGAGCTTCTGGAAGTCCTGCGGCGGAGCACATTCGATCACAATTCTTTCTTCCGTGCGCGGATGAACAAACTCAAGATGCTCGGCATGCAGTGCCACGCGATCAATCAACTGCTCTTCCGCTTCTTTGGGATGATATTTTCTATCACCCATCAGCGGATGGCCTACGGCGGAAAATTGTGCGCGGATCTGGTTTTGTAATCCTGTAACCAGTTCCACGCGGACAAGGGTGGCATCGGCAAAGGCGCGCTCAACGGAATAGCGCAGCTCGGCGCGGGCAGCTTCAGGATCGCGCACCGTGCGCAACTGCTGATACATGCCCTCACGCCGAAAATAGTGGACCAGCGTGCCTGATTCTTGTTTGAGGCGGCCGCGCACTATAGCCAGATATTTTCTTACGGGAGTATGCGCCAGAAACTGACGGATGAGACTGTCCCGATCACGGTCTGTTTTGGCAAAAAGCAGAATCCCGGAGGCAAATCGATCAATGCGATGCACCACCAGCGCGCGTTGCCGCTTGGGCTTAAGTTCGGCAATCAACAGTGACAACGCCGATGGAACGTCAGAGCCTTTGATCGGAACAGCCAGCAGCCCCGCCGGCTTATTCAGCACAATCACGGCATCGTCTTCATAGAGCACGGCAACTTCGCGGGAAGGACGCGACCGGCGAGGGGCGCTGCCGCGACTGTTGCGGCGAGATGCTCCGCGATTTTGGCCACTCCCTTCGCGCCTCCCATCTTGCCGGGCTTCTGGCCCCTGGATTTGGCCCGCGCGTTCATCCGAACTCGCACGCGAATGCCGTTCTGAATGGCCCGGCTTGCCTTTGCGATTGCGAGAGTTGCGTGGAAACTTCTTCATGGGCAGGGATCAATGTCAAACCCCATTATCAGGCTGAGCAGGTTGCCATCGCAAATAGCCCATATTATCGCCAACACCCACAGTGCGCGACCGCCAACGTGCTGCTGGCGGTCATTGCACTTCGGCCATGCTGCATAACGCGAGGCGCAAAAATGATTGCGCCTCGCGATAATTGCCTCGCGTTACCTGTGTACTGTCCTGGCCGCTCAGGATTGCTTCGCCTTTGCGAGCCAGGACACCGAATGGTGATCTTGTCGCCAATCACCAGCGATAGATAGTGAATTGGTCTGCATAGGAGCTGATGCTAGTCCCTCCTGAAATGCCATCTAGTTGGAAGTTGGGTCCAAGCACGTTTGCGTCCCAGCTTGTGCCTGACGACACATTAACCGTGCATGAGCCGCCATTGTTACAGGTGAAAGTTTGCACGACGCCATCAATGGCTTCAGCGTCGAACGTGATTGAAGTCGGGCTTGCGTTGCGATGGAACTGGATTTGCACGTGGTGCCATCCGGGCTGGAATTGGCTGCGCGTACAGGTTTGGTCCGCCGTCAGAGGCCATCCATTTCCCAGCTGCCAGTGACCTGCCACCATGTTGCACTGTGTCGCAAAAATGTACAGGTATTGCGCCGGATTACCCACTGTTTGATTCAGGTCCATCTCAAGGTTATAGACGTGATCAATGCTAGTCTGGTCGAAGTACACCCACAGATCATACTGGAAATGCGAGTAAACATCGTCGTTCGCGCTGACGCCAGAATCGCTCAGCGGGATGAACCAGCGCACGCCTGCGCCATCGCTGCCGTCATAACTCATCGTGTACTGCCGGACTGTCGTGTCGCCGAAGTGTGGCGTGGTCGGAGGAGAAACTAAGCTCGTACCGCCACTCTTATTTCCTATGGTCCCGCAGTCTGGCTGCGTCAGCCACAATTGGAAGCTGTTACTAGTAGCGCCGCCCACGCCGGAACCCGCCGATCCTGCAGGACAGGACTCATAACCTCCAGTGTAGTTATTCAGCAGTTCGATCCGGCTATATGCATTGGCAGTTGATCCTGGCACCAAGCCGCCGGAACCGGTTCCGCTCGCGGTAATGCTCATGTCAGTGTCACACAGGGCTCCATTCACGTTCCATGCTTTCACTCGCAAGATGTGCGTCCCGTTGCTCGGCGCCGTGACATTTTGATTGATAGATTGCTGGCCGGTAAGAATATTATCGGCATTGCTGTCAAAAGAATATGCCATGCTGCTGGTGGATGCGCCGCTGCACGTGGGAGCTTGCGCCTGCAAGAGGAACGTCGTGGGGACGGTGGCGTTGTTTGACGGCGTGCTGACTACAACGCTCTGCGAGGAGACGGTGATATTCAAATCCAATTCGCAGAATGCCCCGCTGTTCCCCCACGCTTTCACGCGCAGAATGTGACTGCCTGCGGTGTCAGTTACGGTTTGATTAATGGATGTGGCCCCACTGAGGATATGGTCTGTATTGTCGTCGAAAGAATAGGCCATACTGCCGGTGTTCTGTCCGAGGCAGGACGGGGCCGATGCGTGCAAAAGAAAGGAGCCGGGCACAGTTGTATTGTTGAGAGGCGCTGAGACTGTGATGTCAGCAGCAAATGCTTTTGCTGAGCTGCCAAAGATGAAGATGGCAGCAAGAATAACCGCAGAGGTGCATAAGGAACGCAGACTGAACAACCGCATGGCTTACTCCTAATCCGGGGGAACGGATGGAAGGGGGGACTTACAGTAACTTCTGATGAGTGGATAGTGTGAGATGTTGTGCGGCAGGAGAACTAAAACCAGAGCTGCCATGATATTCCAATTAATCTACGTGCACGCTTTCTCTTTTAGAGCGTTAAGCTATCAAGGAAGAAATAGGAGAGAGATAGTCTCTTTGAAGGACTAGAATGCTGGGGTAAGACAATTTATGCTGCAGAAGTTTTAGTGCTACTCGTTGCGTAACGCGATCATGGGATCCACGCCGGTTGCGCGGCGTGCAGGAAGATATCCAGCAGCGCAGGAGATATTCTTCTACTCATCGCGCAAGGCTAGGATCGGATCGACACGCATCGCCCGACGCGCGGGAATGTAGCTGGCTGCCAACGCCAGTGCCGCGACTAGGCCCGCTCAGCCTCTGCCGCGGAACTGGATGATCTTTCGCCGGTCACGCTTTGATGGGCGTCCGGTCGGCATGGGTTCAAACTGCATCGCTGCCTTGCGTTCGGCTGCGGCTTTCAGGCGCGCTTCCTTGCTTTCCTCCGTCTCGCGATAGAGCGTTTGCGCCACTGATGCCGGTCCGCGTACTTCGCTGAGTTGCAGG
>DASXJO010000571.1:0-7282 GCA_036497385.1 Candidatus Angelobacter sp.
CATACTTGGCTTGAGCCCACGGCTTGCCGCCCTTTGTAAATGGGCAGACAAGACCATTGACTCCCATGATCCCAGTGCACTGCTGGAAGTGCTGGAAGAAATAGGCGGCCGCACGGATATTTGATTTGCTTGCTTTCAGCGCTAACCAGCAGCTTAATCCCGCCGCCTACTGTGGCAACAAAGGTCCCCTTACTTTCGTTACCTTTCGCCTTGACGCCTTCAGCGCAACAATATCCCGATGGCAAGCGCAACTACATACGAACTGCATTCCAGCACGATTGACGCTATTGCTCCGGGACGTGTGCGTTTTATTGAGCATCAGGGCAAGCGAGTTCTTTTTATCAATTACTCGCATTGTGATGTGGCGATGCTGAAAGCCGTGGCGGAAGAGGGCCATCGCGTGATTGCGCAGGAGCCGCCGAACACCGTGCTTACGCTGAATGACGTGACCGGCACAACCTTCGACAAAGAATCGGTCGCGGTGCTGCAGGCCAAGGTCGCGGCCAACGCGCCATACGTCCGCAAAGCGGCGGTGATCGGCATCAGCGGATTGCAGCGATTAATTTATGAAGGTGTGCAGGCTTTTACGCGCCGTCGTCTGCCGCTGTTTGAAAGCCGCCGGGAAGCTCTGGCCTGGCTGGCCCAAGACTGATCTCGCCGATAAAAGTTCTTTTCTAGGTGTTCAAAACAGTTGTCCGCAGGTGTGCTCTCCTGCTAAAGTTTGAGCGCCACGACCCCCTTAAAAGTTGTGTGTTCCCAGGAGCGTAACCATGTTGCGAACGATCCGCTTGATCTTCACGCTAGTTCTCTTGGCTTTAACCTGCGCTGCCCAGACTTCGGGCAAAAAGCGCGTCGCCGTGCTCGACTTTGACTATGGCACGGTCCAGTCGTATGTGTCCTCTATTTATGGAAGCAACCAGGACGTGGGCAAAGGCATTACGGACATGCTGGTGGAAAAGCTGGTAAAAGACGGCAAGTATTCCGTGATCGAGCGCAAAGCCCTGGACAAGATTTTGGCGGAACAGAACTTCTCCAACAGCGATCGCGCCAACCCGGCGACCGCCGCTAAGATCGGCCAGATCCTGGGCGTGGACGCCATCATTATGGGCACGATCACCAAATTTGGCCGGGACGATAAAAGCAAAGCGATTGGCGGAGCAGGGTTGTCGTCCCACGGCTTTGGCATCGGCGGCATCAAGCGCAATGAAGCGAAGGCAGTGTGCGCCATCAGCGCCCGCCTGGTGGATACCAATACCGGCGAAATTCTGGCTGCTGTAACTGGTGAAGGAGAGAGCAAACGGTCGGGAACGTCCCTGCTGGGCGCGGGCGGCGGGGGTGGCGCGGCTGGTGGCGGCGCTTTTGATACACATGCTTCCAACTTTGGCCAGACATTGCTGGGCGAGGCCGTAACGCAGGCCGTGGTTCAGGTCGGCAGCGAGTTAGGCACGTCTGCCGCGAATGTCCCTACCCGCAAAGTTTCGGTTTCCGGCGTTGTGGCTGACGTGAGCGGCAATACCTTGATCATCAACGTGGGCAGCAAGACTGGATTAAAAGTGGGCGATGTACTGGAAATCAGCCATGCCGGTCGCCAAATCAAAGATCCCACAACAGGGAAAGTCTTGAAAACCATCACCAGCAAAATTGGTGAAGGCACCGTAACGGAGCTTGACGCGGATTCCGCAACCCTGAACTTCAGCGGCAGCGGCGCAAAGGTGGGAGACGTGGCGAGAACGCCGTAAGGATTTTCAATCCGTGAAGTTTCTGGGCTCGCTCAACACGGCGAGCCCAAACTTTTTGGAAATTGTTCTTCTCGGCGTACATCGTCCCGCGGCAACAGCTTTCACCAATGCTTAAACTCTGCTGAGAAGAGGCCTGCTTCTTTTGACGGTCCAGTTTGATTCCTACTCGGGTCGCAAGCTCCCTCGGACTCGCTCAGGAAGGCAGAGCTAAACATTTTCTACCAAACTGAGACACTACCACAGGCGATTTTGCTTGACTCGCAAGGCGAACAAATGGTAGATTTAGAGATTCGCTCCAGAGCGGAAAAGTAGTGGAGTCGGCGACCTTTGACAACAGAATAGTCAGCCTCAAAAAAGCGACGTGATTGGGACCCGAAATGAGGCGGGAAAAGGCGTTCGACCGTTCGGTCACCGTTCGGTCGAATGGCACAAGTCTTTTGTTTGCAACAAAACGACTATCCCCGGGTGGGCTATGTAGAAGAAAATCAGCCTTTAGCTTTTAGCCATTAGCTCTTAGCTAAAAGCAACCCCAGAACCTCTGAACTCTACGCCAATTGGGGCAAGATCGCTTAAACCCACGCCAATCTGGGATGACTTGGGATGATACCCCTCAAACCTACGCCAATCTGGGATGGGTGGGAGGGGGGAGGGGGCGCGAAGCGCGCGCCCTATCGCCGTGATCGCCGACATCGCGCGTGATCGGAAAAACCAGGCGCGCGATACCCGCCGAGGTCGCGAAGGAGAGATTGCCAAAATGTAGCGGTTTCTCGCTTACTTCCCTTTTTTCTCCGTCTTGCCTTCTGCTGCTTTTGCGGCAGCCTGCTGGTTAAGCGCGTGCTCTACTACGCGCTGCATGTCCAGAATGGGAGCGGGCTTGCCAGTCCATATCTCAAACTGGCGGGCGCCCTGCTGGACAAACATTTCCGCGCCGGGAATTACGTGCATGCCGCGGGCACGGGCCATTTTGATCATCCTGGTCTCCGCCGGGGTGTAGACCATTTCAAAGAAATACTTGGCCTTCATCTCCGGCTCGGTGAGCGGCAGCGGATCTTTGTTGCCTTCCATACCTGCAGGCGTGGCATTGATGATCACGTCAAATTCCAGCTTCTTCAGCATGGTGCGGTTGATGGCTTTGGCTTTGGCCTGCTTGGCCAGCTTCTGCGCCGATGCCGCATTGCGGCTCAGGATGGAGACTTCAGCGCCGCGCTCTTTCAATCCGAAAACGGCTGCGCGGGCCGCGCCTCCAGCGCCCAGCACAAGTATTTTTGCTCCCTGTAAACGAATGCGCATCTCCAGAGGACGGACAACGCCATTCACGTCTGTATTGAAACCATAGAGATTGCCGTCCTGGCTACGGACGACCGTATTACACGCGCCGACTTTGGCTGTCCAGGGATCGCTCTTATCCAGATGCTTCAGGATCGGCTCTTTGTACGGCATCGTTATACTGAGCCCGGCGATGGGAATATCCTGCATGCAGGCCATCAGGTCTTCAAGGGTCTTAGCATGGAGCGCCAGATAAACGGCATTCACGTTTTCGCGGCGGAACGCGGTATTCAGCATCGCGGGAGAAAGGGACTGGGCTACGGGATCTCCGGCTACGCCATAAACGCGCGTCGCGGCATCAACCTGGTCAATGCGATAAACATCACGCAGCGCGCGGGCGGTTAATTGTCCCGGGCCGGTTTCCTCACCGGGATTAGCAGCGGCAAAGGTGAACTGGCTGCCGGCACGCACAGAGAGCACACGGCTGATGACGCCCTGCTCGCCCATGCACAGCCCAATCAGGGAATGCGCGTGGCAGTACTTTTCCAGGAATTTCATCATCACCACGTTGTCATAGAGAGAGTTTGCCATGGTGACGATTTTGAAGAAGTCGCAGGGATGCTGCTGCATTTTGGCAAAAGTTTCTTCCAGCTTCTTTGTGCCACGGAAGTCATGGTAAGAGAGGATTAGGTGGGCAGACCGGCGCAAGCGATTGAAATCATTCGGCTTCAGCTGCGCTGCCGTTTCCAGCTCAACATCCACCAGATGGCAACCCAAGCTGGCCGCTTTTACCAGAACGTCAATCTGTGAGGCTATGGATCCCTTAAATTTGCCTCCATTGGCAGCGCGGCGGCAGGTAGCCACGATCAGCGCCTCGGGGTGAAACTCGACAAATGTCTTGAGCTTGGGCAGGCCCAAAGAGGGATTGGGAAGATAGTCTAACCTGAACTCAACAAAGGGGTTATCACGGACTGCAAGGTCCGCTTTCTGCACCATTTCCGCCGGGTTGGTGGCAGCAATGGCCACGCACACCCGGGGCAGACGGGCGGGCAGGAACCTTGGCGCGTAACTGGATGATGTTCCATTCATTAGATTTAAAACGAGTTTACAAACGGCTGGCCATCATACGTGAGCAAAAATCACAGATTCAAGCACCGAATGCAAGAAGTGAATAGAACTTCTGTAATTAAGCGTATCTGCTTAGTAAATAAGAGTTTAGTTGAAGTCTAAGGAAAGGCGGTGATATGTTCCACCCGGGACATTGCGCGTCCCCGTGGGGGAAACTTGTTCTCCCGCAGAGGCGTATGGGAGGAAGTATGAAGAATTTCAAGCTGGCAACGCTGGTGTTGGCGGGGATGGTTTTATCGAATGTGGTCTTTTCACAGCAGCCCCAACCTGCTCAGCCGCAGCCCGCTCAGACACAGCCTGTTCAGACACAGCCTGCTCAGCCGCAACCGGTGCAACCAGCACTGAAAGCACAGGAGCACGCCGCCAATCTGTATGTTGGCAATACGCCTACGCGCAATGACATGTATTGCTCGGGCTTTCTGACCACCGAAAAGGTCCCAGACAAGCTGTTTGTCGCGGGTGGGCACAACAGTCCTGACCAGACGCGGTATGCCGGCGCGAGCGACACGATTTTCATCCACGGGCAGGGCATGAAAGAAGGCGACCGCTACCAGATTGTCCGGTTGGTAAAAGACAACAACCATTACGAGATATTCCCGGGACAAAAGTCAGCATTGCGTAATGTGGGTGTGCCGTACCTTGAGTTGGCGATTGTGAAAGTAACTGATGTGCAGAAAAGCACCGCGATAGCCAGTTTCGAATTGAGCTGCGCCGACGTGTTGCCCGGCGATATCGCCATCCCGCTGGCAGAGCGCGAAGCGCCGCCCTTCCGCAAAGTGACCCTGGACCGCTACACGCCGCCCACGGGCAAACCCCAGGGACGTATTGTGATGGCCAAGGAATTCGATTCAATCCTGGGCTCAAAATATAAGGCCTACCTGAACATTGGAGCGGACAAGGGCCTGAAACCCGGAGATTATCTGCGCGCTACGCGCACGTATTCGTATAGTTACCACGATCCTGTTGCCGGGCTGTCACTCAAGGCCACAGATTATGACGACACCCAAAAAGATCCGCACAGGCTTCCAAGTGGCGAGCTTTCAAGCCTGCCGCGCCGTACTCTGGGCGATATGATTGTTCTTAACGTGCAGCGCAAAAGCGCCACAGCCATGATCCTGACCGCGCTGGAAGATATAACGGTAGGCGACGGAGTTGAAGTGATGGACATAACGGACGCGCCGGTACTGGCTCCGATCCAGCCTTCATTCACCAATGCGCCGCAGCCGGAAGCGGCCAGCACCAGCACCACTCCGCCGAAGATTAACTGCTCGGCTTCACCCACCAGCCTGCGCGCCGGTGAGAGCGCTTCCATCACTTGCGAGGCTGTGAGTCCGGATAACCGGCCCGTGAATATCACCTATGTGGCCAATGGCGGCAAGCTCTCTTCCAATCGCAACCAGGCAACGCTTGATACAACCGATACCGGTGCGGGACCGATTGCGGTGCGAGCGACAGCTTTTGACGATCGCCAGTTGAGCGCATCCACTGTGGTGACGGTGAACGTGGAAGCAGCCGCGCCCGCCATGCCCACAGCACAGAAGCTGATGGAGCTGGATTACAAACCCAACAGTAGCTACGTGGACAACCGTTCCAAGGCCGTGCTGGACGATGTAGCGCTGAAGATGCAGCAGGACCCAAACTTGAATGCGGTGCTTTCTGGCTCCGCGGATAGCGGGGAGCCGCGCAGCATGGGATTGCAGCGCGCACAGAACGCCATGGCGTACCTGACAAAGTCGAAGGGGATAGATCCGCAGCGCATTCAGACCAAGGCCGGAACAGAACCTGGACGCAAAGTGGAAGTCTGGACTTTGCCTGCCGGAGCAGCGTTGCCGGGATCAACCCCTGCGCAGCCTTCGCAAAGCACAGGGCAGCAGGAGCAGCCGCAGACGACGCAACCTCCGGCGACAGATCAGCCTCCGGCATCGCAGCCGCCAGCAGCGGAGCCGACGCCTGCGGAACAACCGGCGTCGCCGCAACCCACGCCTCCGCCGCAGCAGTAACTTCAGTTAGAAAGCATTTGGGCACAGCTGATATCGGCTGTGCCTTTTGATCAAATCATCAAGGCTGCCCGCAAAGAGAAGCGCTGATGATCCCGTTCCGCCTGGGTGGTCAATACCAATGTTTCCGTGTTTATACACTGAAAGATCTTATTTTGTTCCGTCCTTTCCACAGCCCACCTCTTGTATAATTGATCGTGCACCCCAATTGCTCCTACGGCCATTGGCATAAGCCATTTCCGAGCCGGGGAGCAGAACCCCCAAAATTCAGTTGGACGACCCTTCAAAACCCTAATCAATTCATTCGTGCGAGGAGTTCATGGCAGCGAAATATATTTTCGTGACTGGCGGTGTTGTGTCTTCACTGGGCAAGGGACTGGCAGCGGCTTCCATCGGCTGCCTGCTGGAGAGCCGCGGATTAAAGGTCAACTTGATGAAGTTTGATCCTTATCTCAATGTCGATCCGGGCACCATGTCGCCGTTCCAGCACGGCGAAGTCTTTGTGACCGACGACGGCGCTGAAACCGACCTTGATCTGGGCCATTATGAGCGCTTTACGCACGCCAAGCTGCTGCGCGACAACAATTGGACCACCGGCCGCATTTACGAGCAGATCATCACCAAAGAGCGCCGCGGCGACTATCTGGGAAAGACCGTGCAGGTGATTCCGCACGTGACCAATGAAATTAAGGCCGCGATGAAGAAGGTGGCGCAGGACGTGGACGTGGTCTTGGTCGAGATTGGCGGCACGGTGGGCGACATTGAATCACTGCCATTTCTGGAAGCGATCCGCCAGATGCGCCAGGAGTTGGGCCGCGACAACACTATCTTTATCCATGTAACGCTGGTGCCATGGATTGGCGCGGCGGGCGAACTCAAGACCAAGCCGACGCAACACTCGGTAAAAGAGCTGCTGAGTATTGGAATCCAGCCCGACATCCTGCTGTGCCGCACGGATAGATTTCTTTCCAAGGAACTGAAAGGCAAGATCGCGCTCTTTTGCAACGTGGAAGATGAAGCCGTGATCACGGCAAAAGACGTGGCATCGATCTACGAAGTTCCACTGGTGTTTGCGCGTGAAGGCGTTGACACGCTGCTACTGCGCTATCTCCGAATGGAATCGAAGCAGCCTGACCTGGCGCGATGGGAAGA
>DASXJO010000572.1:0-3764 GCA_036497385.1 Candidatus Angelobacter sp.
AGCGGAAGGCTTTCTATTTTGTGCCTCTCACGATCAGCGAAGGTGAGAAGACCCTGATTGCAGAACGCTTTGACGGCGCGCCGCCGGAAGGGGCCATCTGCCATCGCAACATCGACTCCGGCAACTCGCAGTGTGTCTTCATTTCTACACGTCTGCTCGATGAGCGATTCGCCATCGCCTTTGAGTTTTACATCAATGTAGGCCACGCGTTTGTGGACAAGGCGGGCATATCGCCAGAATTCGGGGAGCTGGTATGGTCACAGGCAGAAAGCAATGTTCGAGGCGAGACCAGCCTGGATGCTCATGAATTTCGCAAGATGGCCCAGGCCAGCGGGTCCGGCCAGGTCGACGAAAAGGCTAAATCTGATTATCTGGCTGCCGCCTTTTGCGACTCAATTGCCATTTACCTGTTATCGCTTTGCCTTGACGTGGATTATTACGAACTGCGCGAACGCGATTACCCACTACTAGCGCCGTCTGCATTGGCTGAGCGCCTGAGGAAAGTTGCTGCGTTGTTTCCGCCCAACCCGGGATTCCAGTTCAATATTTTTCATAAGCGCAGGAGTTAAAGGTTTGGATTTTCGCGGTCAGGATAATTGTCAAACGCATGTTCTGGCGTTTGTTTATCGCGCGAGGCCGACTCGCGTGCGAGCGCGCTGTATCAGGAGCAGAGCACTTGGGGAAAGTGCAAGATGTTAAGCGGGTTGGAGCGCAGCGGCAGGAATAAATGATAGCGCATCTAAGAGGCAAGCTCATCTCGAAGCACCCGAACCAGGCTATCGTTGATGCCGCGGGCGTGGGTTATGACGTGACCATCAGCGTCCCGACTTTTTCCGAACTGCCGGCATTGGGTGTTGAAGTTTCATTTTTTATCCATACTCATGTGCGGGAAGACACGCTGGCGCTCTTCGGGTTTCTGCGCGCAGGCGAAAAGCAGTTATTTGAAAAGCTGCTGAGCGTGAGCGGAATCGGCCCCAAACTGGCCATCACCATTCTGAGCGGCATGCCCGTGGACACGATGATAGCCGCCATCAAGGGCAACAACGTGGCTGCCCTCACGCGCGTTCCTGGTATCGGCAAAAAAACCGCTGAGCGCATGGTGCTGGAATTGCGTGACAAGCTGGATGCCTTCGGCGTCCCGCCTGAGACCGCAGCCGCGATCTCGCCGGTGGAAGAAGACGTGATCTCCGCGCTGGTCAACCTGGGCTATCAACGACAACTAGCAGAGCGGGCTTTGGCAAACCTGGGCGATGTCTCCGGGCAGAGTTTTGACGCGCTTTTCCGCAAAGCCATGGCAGCATTGGCAAAGTAAGAACGCGCGCCAAATCTTGCCCGATCAAAAGCCGGCTGTGGCGTGGGCATCCGTATTATTTGACCGGCGTAACGTATGACGAGCGCATTGGCCGCGATGGCACACGCTTGTTCGAAGTAAAAGAACTCCGGCTGGCCAATACTTACGCCAAGCTGCCTGGAGTCACCTTTCAAAAAGGGCAGGACGATCCGGCAGAGATTCAGGGGATTCTCAGCGTCAGCGCTACAACACTTTGAATGGGATCACTTCCCGATACAAAAACTACTGAAGATCAAATTCAGGATGTCATCGGTCGTGGTTTCGCCCGTGATCGCGTCCAGCGGGCGCAACGCGCCGTAGAGATCGAGCATGATCATCTCATGCGGGATATTTCGTTTCACGGCTTGGCACGCTGCTTCTATGCTGCTGAGCGACTCTTCCACCAGTCGCTGGTGGCGAATGTTGGTAAGAAAACCGGTTTCCTGTTCGCCGCGCACTGAGTGGCCGGAGATTTCTTCCAGGATCGCCTCACGCAGAGCGTCAATTCCTTCGCCGGTTATGGCCGACGTGCTAAAGACTTTCATCCCGGCTATGTCCGGCTGGACATTGGGCGCAAGATCAGACTTGTTGGCGATGGCCATGGCGCGCCGCTTACCGCCGACCTCAAGCAGTTCACGATCTTCGGCAGAAAGTTCCTGAGAGCTATCGAGCACCACCAGGACCAAGTCAGCCTCGCTCAGGGCTTCGTATGATTTGCGGATTCCGATGCTCTCGGCTTCGTCGGTAGAGTGTCGAATGCCTGCGGTATCCACCAGCTTGATGGGAATTCCACCCAGCGCAACGGTCTCCGTCACCAGATCGCGCGTAGTGCCCGGCGTGGCGGTCACAATGGCGCGCTCGCGCTCCACCAGCCGGTTGAACAAGCTGGACTTGCCAACGTTTGGCCTACCCACGATTGCCAGCGTAAGCCCCTCATGCACGATTTTTCCATAGGCAAAGGATGCACGCAGCTGTTCCAGCGGGTTCTGCACTTCTTCAAGCCGCGACAAGATCTCAGCCGCCGGCAGCACCGAAATGTCGTCCTCAGCGAAGTCGATGCCGGCTTCCATCGCGGCCACCAGTTCAACGAGCTTGCGCTTGATCGGCTGCAATCGACGTGAGAGCGAGCCTTCCAGCTGTTGCGCCGCAACTTTAGCCTGGTACAGCGTTTGCGACTCAATCAGATCGCGGACGGCTTCCGCCTGCGTGAGATCGATCCGGCCGTTGAGGAATGCTCGCATGCTGAACTCGCCGGGTTCAGCCAGGCGCGCACCACGGCTTGTAGCCAGTTCGACAATATGTCGCAAAACAACGGGCGCTCCGTGGGCGGAAATTTCTATCACATCGTCGGCCGTGTAAGAGTGAGGCTTGGCAAAAAATGTGACCACCGCCTCGTCGATGCGTTCACCGCTGTCAGGCTCAATTACCTCGCCAAACACGGCACGACCCGCTGCGAGCTCATGCTTGAACCGCAGCATGGCGCCTGCAATCGCACGGGCTTCAGGGCCCGCCAGGCGAACCACGCCAATGCCGCCGCGACCTGGCGGCGTGGCGATGGCGACGATGGTGTCGTCGAGGTTCATGTTTTTGAAATCCCGAGCGCAGCGAGGGAACCCTATAGCTACGATATTCTCAATGGAATCGCCCTTGCGCAAGCTGCCAACAACGGTGAGCATTTAGATTCATTGGCAATAGCGATCCCTCACCCGCTCCATTTGTGATTCGAAAAATCAAGCGCCATCGTGTCGCGGGTTCGGGATTTCAGAAAAGCTAATTGCTGCCTTTCCGCTCCAAGCGCGCAAAATGGTCTTCAATCCGCTCATAAATATGGTCCACTTTGCGATGAAGGTGGGCCACTTCCAGCTCGGCCTTCAGGTTAACTTCGAAATCCAGGTCCGACTTTAAACGGTCCTTTGACGATAAGCGGTTTTGGGACATCATGATGACCGGCGCCTGTACGGAGGCGATCATCGACAGAAACAAATTCAACAAAATGTAAGGGTATGGATCAAAGTGGTCCCTCAGTAGCGCCGTCGAATTGAGAATGACCCAAATAGCAAGTATCACGCCGAAGATGATGATAAAAGTCCACGAACCGCCGAAAGAAGCTACTTTGTCCGCAATGCGCTGTCCAAAGGTCAGCATCTCTTCTTCTTCCAGATTCGGGTTGCGGGAAACCTGTGTACGCAGAAGCTCGTCAGTGGCGCGCAGACGGCGTCCCACTGCGGTGAGCAGGTCCATGGCGGCATGCGGATGTTTGTCAATGAACTCCAGCAGACGGTCGCGATGCATCACCAGCATCTGCGTTTCTTCAATGGCCATGGCAGTGCCTGTGCGCGCGCCGCCATCCAGAAATGAAAGCTCGCCGATGACGTCGCCGGTCTCATTTTCAGAGAGAACAATCTTCGTGCCCTCCGTGCTCTCAATAAAAAGC
>DASXJO010000573.1:0-2521 GCA_036497385.1 Candidatus Angelobacter sp.
GGCCAGAAAAACCGTGGCGGAGATCATCACAAAGAAAAGTCTCGCATTCCATGGCTCCATGGAGAGGCCGGAGCGCCAGCCTGCAGCTTCCGCCACGCTGAAGCACAATGACGCCACCAGGATCGGCAGCGCAATCATGCCGGAGGCGATAATCCCCAGCGCAAACAGCACAGTCCCTAAAAATCCGAATGATCCCAGCGCCTCTGATGCCGTGCGCGTCGTCATATTTGAGGGATCAAGCACGTGCATATGCGAGGCCGCAACCATGGCGGAAAGCGAAATCAGGCAGGCAACAAACGTTCCTGCGTGCGACTCCGTCACGTGGGCCTTGGCCAGTCCTTCGGGCAATCCGCGTTTGGAACTGGTCTGCCACACGATAACGTCCGGCGTGAGCAGTGAGCCAAAGACAGCCACCACGCCCATCATGTATCCCGAATTCACCTGCATGCGCGGGAGCAACACGTCTTTGGCCAGCTTAGTAAAGGAATCCGTAACGTGATATGCCGCCAGCACATAGGCGACCAGAATCAAAGTAAGCCCGCCCAGCATTTTGGTGGTCTTTTGGTAGTCGCCGATGATCAGCACATACCACACCGTAAATCCCACAATGGCCAGAAAAAACAGCCGCGGAGACATGGTCAAAAGAGAGCAGCTATCGCTCACAGCCACAATATCGCCCACAATCATGGCTAGGTTTACCGCCACAATCAGCAAAGCTATGATCATGGCCATCTTGCGGCCATAGTGCTCCCGGATTAGCTCTACCAGGCCCTTTTTTGTTTCCTGGCCTATCCGCGACGAGACAGCGAACACACTGAACAGAACGGGAACGCAAAGCGCGACCACCCAGCCCAGCGACGTTCCGAAACTGGCGCCTGCCACAGTGGCCGTTAGGACGGCCGCTGGATCAAGATCCGCAGCGCCGGCGATGATTCCGGGCATCGTACGCGCGGCCTTGTCCAGGAGCGTGGACTTCGGACTCTCAGGAGCAGTTTTCTGGGCCAAGTGAAGGGCTTGCATTGTGAATCCATTCACTTAGAAGCAGATGCAGCTCTGCTAGTTGGAAGCCTTAGTAAAGGAAGGTTAGGGGAAATGTGCCCCCATTCAGGGACGGTTTTCCCAAAATGGAACTCTGGTTGGGGCCGAACTCGGCGCACTCGATAAGCCCGCTTTTTATGAAAATGGCGGCCACTCTGCGCATTCGTCGGCCGTTGCAGGCGCGTCCAGCGTTCCTCTGTCACTGGTCCGGATGACCGAATCTGAAGTCGAGCAGAAGCTTTTCCGTCCGGTACTCCCAGAAACCTGAGGTGTAGCTGTAACCACATAATTGGAGCATACGCCGGCTGAATCGCATACGGCAGAAACGGTGAACTTATAACCACTCTTGGCGCACCACTGCCCTGCTGTGCACCGCGAATTGCCTACGATACTGTTGAGCAAGCAACCGCTTTGTGCCGTGCCTGTACTGCAGGAGCCGCTCGGGCCCGGGCCCAACGTCGCCAGGTCAGGTGCATAGCCATGGTCTGGATACTGAGTTGAGTAGGTGATTTGAGCAGTATTGATGCTGCGCACGGTGGCGGCGGCGGCAGCCTCATTCGCTGAAACTCTGGCGCGCAGCAGGTTGGGAATAGCAATGGCGGCAATGATCGGAATAAACAGAAGGCTGATATAGCCCAGGATCAGCCCGGTCAATGCCATGCCGTCTCCTTGCAAACGTCCCATGTTCTTTCTGATCTTCGACCGTGAAATATGTCCCAGAATAATGGCTGGAATGCCCGCAAGAAATGAGAGACACAGCACGAACGAAGCGATTCCCAGAACCATGCTGGCGATGGCGCCTCCGTCCGTCTTTGGCGGCTGATATTGCCGATATGGCTGGCCTTGCGGCGGATACTGCGGCGTAGATTGCGCTGGGGCCCCAGGCGCATTCAGCCAAGCCGATGTTGCTGCCGGACTAGGCGTGTTTGGCTGTTGCGGCGGCGGTGGAGGCGTGGGCGCTGCCTGAACGGGCGTTGCGCATTGCGCACAAACCGTGGCATCTTCGGGCATGGAAGCCCCACATTTAAAGCAAAACATTCACACCTCGCTCGGCTTCCGCTCCGCTATAAATTGACATTGGAATTCTGCTGTCGAAAAGTACTTCATTCACAGTGAAAAGGCAATCATTTCGCTTGCACGGGAATCACCTTCGTAATGCGTCAAAACTCGTCGGCCGCATTACCTGAAGCGTTTGAGAGCCGCTTCGGCAGCAAAGTATCCACACATCCCATGGACGCCGGCTGCAGGCGGTGTTGAGGAAGAACATAGAAAGACGCCATCCAGCGGCGTGCGATACAGGCTGGCAGTCGGGCGCAAAAACATCTGGCTCAAGTATGCCGCTCCGCCGCCGATGTCGCCTCCAATCAGGTTAGGGTTGTGCCTCTCCATCTCCGCTGGTCCCATGACTGAACGCGCGGCGATGCAATCCTTAAATCCCGGCGCAAATCGTTCTACCTGATTTTCAATGGTCTGGGTCACGTTG
>DASXJO010000574.1:0-5376 GCA_036497385.1 Candidatus Angelobacter sp.
GGGCCGGGTGTGATCTTGTCATATCTTCTCGGCGCAGGCATCGCTCTGATCATGTCTTACGTGCTCACGGAGATGGCGGTTGTCCATCCTGTGGCCGGGGCCTTTGGCGTCTATGCGGAAAAGTATCTCAATCCGTGGGCCGGCTTTTCTATTCGGGCAACGTATGGAGCAGCGCAGATCATCGCCATTGGCGCCGAGGTAACGGCGGCTGGCATTTACATTTCTTACTGGTTCCCACACGTGCCGCAATGGATTTGGGTAGTGCTGGTTTCAGCCGCGCTGGTGGCCCTGAATTCCATGCAGGTCAACCGGCTGGGCGAGTTCGAATACTGGTTCGCCATGATCAAGGTGGCCGCCATTCTCTCCTTTATTATTGTGGGCCTGGGTTTGATCTTCGGTGTAGGCACAGGGCACGCAGTCGGCCTGGCCAATCTCACACGCCATGGAGGCTTTCTTCCCTCCGGCTGGAAAGGCGTCTGGCTCTCGCTGACCATCACCGTCACAAGTTACATGGGCGTGGAAATTATTGCCGTTACCGCGGGCGAAGCCGAGCGTCCTGAGGTGACCATTCCGCGCGCCATGCGAAACATTGTCTATCGTCTCATCTTTTTCTACGTGCTGGCCATTGCAATCATGGTCACGATGGTCCCTTGGAACCAGGCCGGCAGTTCGTCGGGCAGTCCCTTTGTCACGGCCTTTGCCGCAGCACATGTGCCGTTTGCCGCCGCCATCATGAACTTCGTTGTCCTCACGGCGGCGCTTTCCAGCGTGAACACCAACCTCTATCTTTCAACCCGGATGCTTTTCTCGCTGGGCCGGGGCGGCTATGCGCCCACATGGATGGGCAGGGTCAGCGGCAACGGAGTGCCGCATCGGGCTCTGCTGGCTTCCACCGCAGGGATCGTCGCGGCCATTCTGCTCGCCATCTACGCGCCCAAAAATGCTTTCCTCATGCTTTACGGAACGGCAGTGGCGGGAATGTTGTTCGTCTGGCTGGTGATTCTCAACACCCATCTGCAGTTCCGCAAGGCAATCACGCGCGAACGGCTCCTGAGTTTGCCAATGCGTCTTCCGGCGCATCCGTTTTTTACGATCGCGAATATCATCCTTCTTCTGGGAATATCAGTCACAACTTTTTTTGTCGACGGCTTGCAATGGTCGATTCCTGCATTTTTGGTTTTCCTGGGGCTGATCTCGCTGTTGTACCTGCGCAGCCGGAGGCGTGCAGCAGAGTAAACCTCCGCAATCGAGAAAAGCAGGAGTAACGACCACTGATTTGCACTGATGAACACTGATCAGATAAGAATAAATTTCAGCGGTCGACAATAGCTTTATTCCTATCAGTGTCATCAGTGTGAACCAGTGGTCATTCCTCCGTGTCTCCGTGGTAGATTTTTATCTGCAAGGAGTACCGTAAATGTCTGGAACCAGCGGCGAAGTTTACCCTTCGCTTCGTGAACAATTCCAAGGCGACCTGCTGCTTCCGGGCGATGCCGCCTATGAAGCATCGCGCAGCATATGGAACGGCATGTTCGATGATCGCCGGCCGGGGCTGATTGCGCGTTGCGCCAACGTAAACGACGTTCAAAGCGCGGTTCGCGCGGCTTCTTCCGCAGGGCTGCTGACGGCGGTCCGTTGTGGCGGCCATAGCCTTGCCGGGTTTAGTACCTGCGACGGCGGAATGGTAATTGATCTCTCGCGCATGCGGCAGGTCGCAGTCGATCCTGACGCGCGCCGCGCGCGCTTCGCTGGAGGCTGCCTTTTAGGGTCAATTGATACGGCAACGCAGCAGGCCGGCTTGGTCTTCCCTTCCGGCGTTGTCTCGCATACCGGCGCCGGTGGCCTCGTCCTGGGCGGCGGCACTGGATGGCTCACGCGCAAGTTCGGATTGTCCTGCGACAACGTTGAAGCATTCACTCTGGTTGGCGCGGACGGCTCAATGGTTCGCGCCGACGCAACAAACAACGCCGACTTATTCTGGGCCCTGCGCGGAGGCGGCGGCAACTTCGGCGTAGTGACGGAATTTGAAGTCAGGCTGCATCCTCTTAGGTCCGTGGTGCTGGCTGAAGGGCTCTGCCCGGAGCACGGCATTCGCAAGCTTCTGGAATTCTGGCGCGATTTCATGGCGGAAGCTCCGCTCGATTTGAAATGGAACATCAATCTGCGTCTTGCCACGCAAAAAGAGAATGTGCCGGTTGAACTGCGTGGGCGTCCAGTGGCCAGCAACTCTTTAGTTTGGACGGGTAATCCTGAAACCGGGCGCAAGTATCTGGAGCGCGCACTTTCCCTGTGTAGTCCGGATTCTGTGAGCAGCAACGTTGTATCGTTTATGAGTCTACAGACTATGGCGGATTCAGACTTTCCCCATGGCCGGCGCTATTACACCAAGTCGGGCTATTTCACCTATCTTGATGACGCAAGTATGGATCTCATGATGGAAGCAGGTGGGGAAATCCCTTCACCTGACACCATGATTGAGCTTGCCTATCTGGGTGGCGCGGCGGCCCAGGTCGCTGCCGATGAAACCTCATTCGGCGACCGCAGCGCGCCTTTCGTACTCACTCTTCTGGCAAACTGGTCGGAAGCGTCCGCTGATGCGGACAATATTTCTTGGGTTCGCGGAGTTTTCAAGAAGATTCGGCCGGCGATGAAACCCGGGGTCTACGTAAATTTTATGAGCGGCGACGAGCAGGACCGCGTCCCTGAAGCTTATAGAGAACGCTGGGACCGCATGGTCGCCGTCAAATCACAGTTCGACCCGACCAATTTCTTCCGCATGAACCAGAACGTACGGCCACGCAGTCTGCGTGCTATAGAGCAAATGCCCTAGCCACTCTTCCCGGCGTTTCTCTTCGTGCTATTCTGAATTTTCCATCATGCGTACTTTCCTTCTCATCCTCTGCTTGTTAGTCCTTGTGCCGATCATGGCATTGTTTTTTATGTCTGCCACGCCGGTAGTGACGCTGCCGCCGTCGCTCACGGCGTTGGGGCAGTCCACGCCGATCACCATCAACGTCAGCGATCCTCATGGCATTCGCAACGCCGTGGCCACCGTGGAGCAGAACGGTTCCAGCTACAAAGTATGGGATATGGAGCAGCCTTCACGCCGTTTGCACTGGAAGCGTGGAGTCGCGGACACTACGTTTACTTTCAATGCCGGCGCCAAGACCACCCCGCAGCTCAAAGACGGTAAAGCCCGCCTGATTGTGGAAGCCACGTCGAATGACTTCCGAGGCAAGACAGTCAGCACCGAGCGCGAAGTCACAGTCGTAACGCGGCCGCCTTCCGTGAGCGTGGATTCAGACCAGCACTATCTTTATTTAGGCATGGCCGATCTGGTGAGTTTCAACGTTTCCGGATATGCCAGTGAGTCCGGCGTGCGGGTGGGCGATGAGAAGTTTCGCAGCTGGCCCATGCCCGGCGGCAAACCCGGTTTGTTTTCACTCTTCGCTTTTGCTTGGAACATGCCTGCCAGCACGCCTCCGCTGGTGTATGCCACTGATCCTGCCGGTAATGAAGTCACCGGGCAGATGGTTTACCAGTTCCCCAAGAAAGACCAGCCCAAGTATCGCGTGCGCGATTTGCAATTGGACGATAAATTTGTCCAGAAGGTAGTGAATGAGCTTGATCCCAGCAGGTCAGGCGATTTGGTAGAGCGGTTTGTGAAGATCAATAGCGAAATGCGTCGAGCCAACAACAAAACTCTTGCCGATCTCCGCCTGAAGACCGCGGACCATTTTCTGTGGTCGCAGCCTTTCAAGCAGCAATCCAATTCCAAGGTGGAAGCCAATTTTGCCGACGTGCGCAACTATATCTACCAGGGGAAGAAGATCGACCAGCAGGTGCACCTGGGTTATGACCTTTCCATCACGCAGCACGTAGGTGTGGAAGCCACGAACGATGGACGTGTGGTTTACGCAGCGCCTCTGGGCATTTACGGCAACTGCATCGTGGTGGACCACGGTTATGGATTGCAGTCGATCTACGGCCATCTGAGTGAGATTGATGTGCATGAAGGCGACATGGTGAAGCGCAGCCAGATCATGGGCAAAAGCGGCATGACCGGCATGGCCGGCGGCGACCACATTCATTTCAGCATGCAGCTTGAGGGCGTCCAGATTGATCCCAAAGAATGGTGGGACGCGCACTGGATCAAAGACCACATTGCCAAGCGGGTGGATTTACCGGGATTCAGCTATTAACAGTCAGGTTATGGCGAAGGCATTCTTTCAGAGACAAAAAAACACCGCCGTTTTTCGGCGGTGTTTTTTGTTGAGTATGCGTTTCCGCTACTGCGAGAGCAATTTTACTCCGTGCGGCACTAACGCCTTTGCCCAGGGCACATAGGCATAGATCATTACGATCACGCCCACGATCGCGCCTAAAGCAATTGAGTGCCAGACCACGAAGCGGAAGATAAAGCCTTCATTGCCCACCTGGTTGGTGGCAGCCGTGGCCACGCAAATGGATTGCGCGTCCACCATCTTGCCCATAACGCCGCCGGCGCTGTTCGCCGCCGTCATCAGCACGGGATCAAGCCCAAGTTGCTGGGCCGTGATCTTCTGCAAGCTGCCAAACAGCGCGTTGGAAGAAGTGTCACTTCCCGTAAGCGCCACACCCAGCCAGCCCAGGAACGTTCCGAAGAACGGATAGAACCATCCGGTATGGGTGAATGCCAGTCCTAAGACGGCATCACTCCCCGAGTATCGTGTAACAAACCCCAGACCCAGCATGGCGGAGATGGCTATCACCGCCCATCTCATTCGGAATAGCGTATGGCCGAAGATCGTCAAAAGTTTTACAGGATTTACTCCGCGGATCAACCCGCCGATGATTGCCGCCAAGAAACAGCCCGTCCCTGTGGCAGAAAGCCAGATGAATGGGAACTTTGCGCCTTCAGGAGTTGGCTTGTTAACAACCGGCTTATCGCGAGAGATTTTGTTATGGATAGGAGTTTCCCAGCCGCCTCTCGGCTTGCCCTCTGGCGTGGTCCAGGCCGGCGTGGTGTGTACGTTCATCCAGGTCTTTACCGGCTTGTAGCCCCAAAGGAAAACGAATACGGAAAGAATCAGGAACGGCAGCCACGCTTTGAACGTCTGTCCAAAGGAGTAGGAGTGAATCTCAGGCCCAGAACCACCAGAAACACTGGGGACGCCTCGACCTGCCGGAGTCACCGCAATGGGGCCGCCATCTTCCTCAAAGCGCCAGATCCGCTTTGGCTTCCAGAAGAGCAGGAACACCACCGTGCAAAGCAGTGAGAACAAACCAGCGGTAATGTCCACAAGGTTGCTGTCCATGCGGTTCGACCAGAAAAATTGCATGGAAGCAAAGGAAATTCCTACAACAGCAATGGCGGGAAGAACTTCAAACGTTTCC